>JABSOJ010000124.1 GCA_013216005.1 Alteromonadaceae bacterium
AAAACAATAATTAAATCATAATACGGATATAAATATGAATATAAAAAAAATAACGAAAATTGCAGCAGCAGTAACTTGCGTTTTATCTATGTCGGCTCAAGCAGCTGATATTCGCAGTGCTACTTCTATGGGCAAGGGCAATAGCGGTAACAACATTAACTCAGTATTGGGTTTAACCGGCAATCATACAATGAGCGCGGGTAAAAAAATTCTTCCTGGTAAAGGGCTGGTTAAAGTTCGTTTTCAACAAGAATATAAAGGTGTTCCTATCTTTGGTTACAGCCTGGCTGCAACTGAAACTGCTATGGGTTTATTGACAGATGTTAAAGGTGACTTTTTAAACCTTGACGCTTACGATATTTCAGTAGTTCCAGGTTTTTCATCTAAAAAAGCAATGAAAAAAGCGTTGCGCAAAAATAAAGCAAAAAATGCAACTGCTTATAACCAAGAAAACAAGTTGTTCATTTACATGGTAAATGATATGCCAACGTTGGTTCATCGTGTTTCTTTTGTTAAGCCTTCGAAAAAAGGTACGCCTTCACGTCCGGTATCTTTTATTGATGCTCAAACTGGTAAAACAGTTCTTAGCTATGAAAATATACAGCATGCTGAAGTAGCTACAGGTCCTGGTGGAAATACTAAAACTGGTCAGTATGAATATGGTACTGATTTCGGTTTTAATGACGTTGCTGTAAGCGGCAATACCTATACTATGACCAATAGTAACGTTAAAACCGTTAACTTAAATCATGGTACTTCGGGTAGCACTGCATATTCTTTTACAGGTCCACGAAATACGGTTAAATCAATTAATGGTGCTTATTCGCCGTTGAATGATGCGCATTTCTTCGGTGGCGTTGTTTTCGATATGTTCAACGATTATACCGGTCAAGCGCCATTAACATTCCAGTTAACTATGCGTGTTCACTACAGCAACAACTATGAAAATGCCTTCTGGGATGGTTCAGCAATGACTTTTGGTGATGGTCAAAATACTTTCCATCCATTGGTAAGTCTGGATGTGTCTGCACATGAAGTCAGTCATGGTTTCACTGAACAAAACTCCGGTTTAGTTTACAGCGGTCAGTCTGGTGGTATGAATGAGGCTTTCTCTGATATGTCTGGAGAAGCAGCAGAATTCTTCATGAACGGAACCAACGACTGGAAAGTTGGAGGGGATATCTTCAAAGGTACTGGTGCATTGCGTTATATGGATAATCCACCTTTAGATGGTCGTTCTATCGGTCATGCTGACGATTATTACAGTGGAATGGATGTTCATTATAGTTCAGGTGTATACAACAAAGCATTTTACTTGTTAGCCACAACTGCTGGCTGGGATACCAGAAGTGCATTTAAAGTTATGGCACTGGCTAACCAAGCTTATTGGACAGCTAACAGTACATTCGATGCTGGAGCTAATGGTGTTTGTAGTGCGGCTGCTGACCTAGGCTATACCGCGGCTGATGTAGGTGCAGCATTTGATGCTGTGGGTGTTAACTCTGATTGTGGCGATGGTGGCCCTGTTGATCCACCTACGGATGTGCTGGAAAAAGGTGTTTCTCAAACATTTTCTGGTACTTCAGGTTCACAAACTAATTTCACTTACGAAACACCAGCTGATGTTGATACAGTAACTTTCAATATGAGTGGTGGCAGTGGTGATGGTGACTTATACGTTAAGTTTGGCTCAGCACCTACGCTTAGCAACTACGATTGTCGTCCGTACATAGCTAGTAACAATGAAGAATGTGCTTTCCCATCTGCACAGTCTGGTACTTATCATGTAATGGTTGTTGGTTATAGTTCATACACCAATGCTACATTAGTGGGTGATCACACTACTGGTGGAACACCAATTCCTCATGATAGCGGTTCTGAGTCAAATATCAGCGTTGCAACCGGAGAAATGAAAGTTTGGTCTGTAATTGTTCCGGCAGGTGCAGTTGACTTTACTGCCACTATTTCAAATGGTTCAGGTGATCCTGATTTATACTTAAGAAAAGGTGCAGCACCAACTACAAGTGCTTATGACTGTCGTCCATATTCGGCCGGAAGCAATGAAACTTGTTCAGAGGCAGCTCCTGGTGGAAGTACTATGTATATCGGTATTCGTGGTTATAGAGCGTCTACTGGTATAAATATGACTTGGAGTTACTAGGAAGCTATTACTTGTTAATAATTGCAAAGAACTGCAACTATCTGCAAATAATACATTAAGCTTTTAACATGCTTAACATAACAAGAGTCGGTTAATTTATATTAGCCGGCTCTTTTTTTATGCCCTCAAGTTGGCAAGCCGATGTTGTTGTGGTTTGTTAATTTTTTGCTTGGTTGTGTGCAGGAGCATTAATAAAAAGCAAATTTTCAAAGTTAATATTGATAGTTAAAGATAATAATTAAATCGGCACTGACCATATAGGCTAAATTAGGGTTACAGTTCAACAATGTTTTCTGTTAATTTACATGAGTTCAAACCTATACAGGCTCTAGACTGTATCAACTTAAACATGACAATACACAAATATGAACTGTTACCCGGTTTGATTGGTGCCACTTTCTTGGTATAAAGAGCTTGATGTAAAAAAGTCGGTTAATTTAAGTTAACCGACTTTTTTTATTTTGTGATTTAAGTAAAATTTTCTTGTACAAATCGGTTAAAACAGGTCGTTTTTCAAAGTTCATTTAATGCCCAGGCCCAGCGTATAATATAACCAGGCAGCAATTAGATAAATACAGAATATAAGTATAGTTATTCATAATATAAAATATTATCACTCAAAAAATATGGCTCTGTTCCATAACATTGTTGTTACCACGGTAATTTATTGATTTACATGTTTTAAGTCCATTTTTAAAAAATGACTTAAAGATCACTGGAAAGCATGTAATAAAGGCCTGTAGCAAAAATCAAAATAAGGGACAACAATAATATGGAACAGAGCCAAAAATGAATATTAAAAAAATAACAAAACTTACCGCAGCAATTGCTTGCGCTTTATCATTGTCTGCTCATGCGGATGGACCTCAAAGATCTCATTCAGAGTTTCGTGGACATACTGGTAATGACATTAATGAAATGGCGGGTTTGAAAGGCAAGCTGAAAATGAAACAGCTTAGACGAATTAAAGCCGGTAAAGGTAAAATGAAAGTTCGTTTTGCACAAGAATTTAAAGGCGTTGAAATATTTGGTCACCACATGTCTGCGACTGAAACTGCTATGGGAATGTTGACCGATATCAGAGGTAGACTATTAAAACTAGACGACCATGATATTTCAGTTGAGCCAGGTTTTTCTGCTAAAAGAGCAATGAAAAAAGGCTTGAACAAAAAGAGAGCCAAAGCAGGTCGTGTTTATAACCAAGAAAACAAGAAATATATCGTCATGATAGATGATAAGCCAGTATTGGCTCATCGTGTTTCTTTTGTTGTTCCAGCGACAGATGGTGCTACGCCATCTCGTCCGGTATTTTTCATCGATGCTCAAACAGGTGAAACAATTACTAGCTATGAAAATATACAGCATGCAAGTGCTACAGGCCCAGGCGGAAATTCTAAAACTGGCCAGTACAATTATGGTACTGATTTCAGTGCTATGAATGTTGCATACAGTGGTGGTACTTCTACCATGACTAATAGTAACGTTAAAACCGTTAACTTAAATCATGGTACTTCAGGCAATACAGCTTATTCTTTCAGTGGCACTAACAATACCCATAAATCAATTAATGGCGCTTATTCACCGTTGAATGATGCACATTATTTCGGTGGTGTTGTTTTTGATATGTTTAATGCTTATACAGGTCAAGCGCCGTTAACATTCCAACTAACTATGCGTGTTCACTATAGCAACAACTACGAAAATGCATTCTGGGATGGTACAGCAATGACATTTGGTGATGGACAGAATACTTTCTATCCATTAGTAAGCTTAGATGTTTCTGCACATGAAGTTAGTCACGGTTTCACTGAATAAAACTCTGGTTTAGTTTACAGTGGTATGTCTGGTGGTATGAACGAAGCTTTCTCTGATATGTCTGGTGAAGCGGCTGAATACTTCATGAACGGAGATAACGACTGGAAAGTTGGAGAGCAAATCTTTAAAGGTAACGGTGCATTACGTTATATGGATGATCCGACTCTAGATGGTCGTTCAATTGGTCATGCAGATGATTTCACTAGTTCAATGGATGTTCACCTTAGTTCTGGTGTATTCAACAGAGCATTCTATCTGTTATCTACAACTTCAGGCTGGACTACAAAAACAGCATTTAAAACTATGGCATTAGCTAACCAAACATATTGGTCTGCTAACAGCACGTTTGATGCTGGGGCTGCAGGTGTTTGTCAAGCAGCTGATGATTTAGGTTATGACGTTAGTGATGTAAATGCAGCCTTCACAACTGTTGGTGTTAACGGTGGTACAGATTGTGGCGGCGGTGGCGGTGGCGGCACTTTAGTTAAAGGTGTTTCACAATCAATTTCTGGTGCTTCAGGTTCAGAAACTCGTTTCACTTTTGATGCAGCTAGTGATGCTGACGTAGTAACTATCGCTATCAGCGGTGGTTCAGGTGATGCTGACTTGTACATGAAGAAAGGTTCAGCTCCTACCACTAGCAGTTATGATTGTCGTCCATATAAAAATGGTAACAGTGAATCTTGTACAGGAAGTGGTTCAGGTACTTACCATGTAATGGTTAAAGGTTAAAGGTTATAGTGCTTATAGTGGTACTTCTATAGTTGCTAATAATACTACTACCGGTGGTGGTGCCAGCGGTACTGTTTCAAATATCAGTGTTTCAACTGGAGAATTTAAGCAGTGGACTCTGGAACTTCCAGCAGGTGCAGGTAATGTATCTATCAGTATTTCTGGTGGAACAGGTGATGCTGATTTGTATACAAGAGATGCAGCAGCGCCAACTACAAGCAGCTACGACTGTCGTCCGTATAAAAATGGTAACAGTGAAACTTGTACAGACGCAAATCCTTCTTCAGGTACATATTATATAGGTATTCGTGGTTACTCAGCGGCTACTGGTGTAACTATGGACTGGAGCTACGATTAAGCTTATATTTTCAAAATAAATATTAAGCTAATAGCAATTTAATGCCTTAAGCTTAAAATACAAAAGCCAGTTAACGCATGTTAGCTGGTTTTTTTGTTTTGTAGGATGGGTTAGCCAAAGGCGTAACCCATCAACCCTCGTCTTTTATATACTAATTAAATGTTTATGTGTGTTGCTAAACTATTGATGGGTTACGCCGGAGGCTAACCCATCCTACGGATTGCCATAATTTGTAGTGTTTATCTACGGTTAAATTGCTAAACTCCTACCCAATATTATCTATCTGAAAAAAGTGATGAAAGTTTAATGGCAATTAATTGGTTTCCCGGGCATATGAATAAAGCTCAAAAAGAAATTAAAGATATTCTCCCGCAAATTGATGTTGTAATTGAGGTTTGCGATGCCAGATTACCTTTTAGCAGTGAAAACCCGATGATCACGTCCATCAGAGGCGATAAACCACTGATTAAAATTCTGAATAAAAGCGATTTAGCTGATCCCAAATTAACTCAGGTTTGGTTAGATTATTTAGAATCACAGCACAATGTAAAGGCTATTGCGTTAACGACTGAAAATCCAAGTATTGCCAAGACTATTCCTGGTTTGATTAAAAAACTTGTGCCGAATAAAGATGAAACAGGTAAACAAATTAACGCCGTTATTGTGGGAATACCTAATGTAGGCAAGTCGACACTTATTAATACCCTGGTGGGTAAAGCCAAGGCAAAAGTGGGTAACGAACCTGCGGTAACTAAAGGTCAGCAAAGAATAAGACTGGAAGATGGTTTATATCTTTTTGATACCCCCGGCATGTTGTGGCCTAAAATTATTAATGCTAATAGCGGTTATCGCCTTGCGGTTTCAGGCGCGGTTAAAGATACGGCTTTTGAACATGATGATATTGCTTTTTTTGCCGCTGATTATTTGCTTAAAAACTATCCTGAAAGAGTACTTGAACGATACAAATTAAGTGAATTACCTGAGCATGAAGTGGATCTTATTGAAGCTATCGGTAAAAAGCGCGGTTGTGTTCGCAGTGGTGGCAGAATTGATATGCATAAAGCATCGGTTATTTTGATCAATGAAATACGGGATAAAACATTGGGCGCAATTACTTTTGAAACGCCTGATATTGTGGAAGCAGAAGAAGTTTACTTCACCAAACTTGATGAAGAAAAAGTAGCTGCCCGTGAGGCCAAAAAAGCTGCGCGTGGTCGTGGTAGAAAAAATAAACGCTAAATTCATGTTAAAAGAGATATTACTTCAGACCAGATAAGAGAATTACGATGACATGCGAAACGTTTAAACACTTTAAACTACATCCTCAATTACAGAACGACTGTATTGAAATAGTCGATTTACCTTTATGTAAATTATTGCTTTGCAACGATAGCGCCTATCCGTGGTTTATTTTGGTGCCGAGAGTGGAAGACCTTCAGGATATTTATCAGTTAGACTGGCAGCAGCAACAGCAGTTTTTGAATGAGTCCAGTATGTTGAGCGAGTTGTTAATGGCAGAGTATCAGGGAGATAAAATGAATGTTGCCGCTTTAGGCAATGTTGTGTCTCAACTTCATATTCATCATGTTGTTCGTTTTAAAAATGATGCAAGCTGGCCTAAACCAATATGGGGGCAACAAGCGTTAACCCCGTATTCTGACGATGAAATTCAGCAAATTAAAAATAATTTAGCTGCAAAAATTTCCACCGTCTTACGTCACTAATTTACCGTAGGATGGGTTAGCCGGAGGCGTAACCCATCAAAGCACTGTTTTTCATCAAAAATTAACATGTAAAGATGTGAGCAAATTAATGATGGGTTAGCATGAGGCTAACCCATCCTACAAAACATCTGTTTTCAGGCAGATGTATTCATAAACTAAGCAACGTCTAGCTGAGCTTTGACTTTAATCGCATCAAGTGATTGACCAAGATCGGCAAGTAAGTCATCAACATTTTCTAAACCAACAGAAATTCTGATCAACGTATCACTAATACCCGCTTCAAGACGCTCTTCTTGAGTATAAGGAGAATGAGTCATTGATGCAGGGTGTTGAATAAGCGATTCTGCATCGCCTAAACTAACGGCAATAGAGAATAAATTCATACGGTTGATGAAAGCAGAACCACCCGCTAAATCACTGTCAATTTCAAAAGCGATAACACCACCAGCGGCTTTCATTTGATTGCCGATAAATTTATTACCCGGATGGCTTTTCAAACCCGGATAAAATACGTGGGAAACACTTTCATGTTTCTCTAAAAATTCAGCAATTTTTTGAGCATTATTACAATGGCGTTCCATACGAATTGGCAAAGTTTTAATACCACGAAGAATTAACCATGCATCGTGTGGGCTCATTGTTGCGCCAATATCTTTTAGTGCAGTCAATTTAATATGCATGATCATTTCACTGGTACCACAAATAATACCCGCGACAACATCACCATGACCATTTAAATATTTAGTTGCGCTGTGAACAACAATATCAATGCCGTATTTACCCGGTTGCTGTAGAACAGGAGTCAGGAAAGTATTATCAACAATTGAAAGAATTTTGTGCTTTTTAGCAATATCAGCAATTTTTTCAATGTCTAAAACAACTAAATTAGGATTGATAGGCGTTTCAAGGAAAATTACTTTTGTATTTTCTTTGATTTCTTTTTCTATATTTTCAGGCGTGGTCATATCAACAAAGCTAACTTCAATACCAAACTTAGTTAACATGTGACTGATCAATGCATATGAACAACCATATATAGCTTTTGAAGATATAATATGATCGCCACATTGTAAATTTGCCAATAAGGCACCTGAAACAGCACCCATGCCCGTTGCTGTTGCAGCGGCATCTTCCATATTTTCCATTGCCGCAACGCGCATTTCCAATTGACGGGTAGTAGGGTTACCTAATCGTGTGTAGATATACCCTTCTTCATCTCCGGCAAATCTATTTGCACCTTGTTGTGCATCATTAAAGATAAAAGTAGATGTTTGGTATAAAGGTGTCGCTAATGAACCAAATTGTTCGTCATTAATACGACCTGCATGAATAGCCTGGGTTTCAATATGTTTGCTGTTGTTCATTTTACTCTCTCAAAATAACTGCACATCTTTTTATAATTATTTCTTATAACTGACATTCCGCACCTAATAAAATATATATGTTTTTTATACAGTTTTAGTTTGAAAAATATACGATGCGTAATTATTGGGCAACGCTATTTAAAATCTGATGCCATTTTCACTGAAAATCAACTCAGATTTTAAATCTCAACTTTATGTGCGGAACGTCAGTTATAACAACGAGTGCATTGGGGTAATTAGCGGGAATAAAGCGAATAGTGTGCCACTTATGTAAAGTTAATGTTTATCAATAAGTTAGTGCACTTGAAATATAGCGGCAACAATTATTGTAATAATTCTAGTACAAATAAGGCGTATTTAGTATTCAACACAGCGCTAATTTGCATGTACGGTCAATAAAAACAAGGGTTGTAATAAATATAGTACAGCGTAATATATTTATTACAACTATGAGGTTTATATGCGATTAGAGATAAAATCTACCAATAGAATTGGTATTAGTCAGGAAATACTGACTATTTTTGCTCAATATTCATGGGATTTACGTGCTATTGAAGTCGTTAAGTATTTTACTTACGTGCATGTTGAGGAAACAGAACTTAAATTATTAGATATTACGAAATCTTTATCTGGTGTTGAAGGCATTATTCATTGCCGGGAAATAGATTTATTGCCCTCTGAACGTAGGGAAAGTCATTTACAGGCTTTGTTAGCCAAGATCCCTGATCCTATTATTGATATTGATGATCAAGGGCTCGTTTTAGCGATTAATCAGTCAGCCAGAAAGTTATTGATAAACAGCGATCAGATAGATCTGGCAGACAGTTTTGAAGGTCAGTGTATTGCTGATTATATTGATCAGGACTATCAGACCTTATTAACGGATAAACCAATCAGCACCACGATTACCTTTGTCGGTCAGTCGTACATTGCAGACCTTAGCCCCGTACTTGCAGATACTAAAAATTCAGACGGCAAGGTAACGGGTGCGGTAATTATATTGAGGACAATGAATACGCTGGGCCGTCAAATATCTCTAATGCAAACCCAAAAAGAGCAGGGCATTGACAGCATAATCGGTCATTCGGCTAAAATAAAAGTGCTAATTGCCCAAACGTTGCGTTTTGCAGAGTTAGAATTACCTGTTTTAGTTTCCGGTGAAACGGGTACGGGTAAAGAGTTGTTAGCGCGTGCATTGCATAATGCGGGGAAAAGGGCTAAAGCTCCTTTTCTTGCGATTAATTGTGCTGCTTTACCCGAGCATTTATTAGAAAGTGAATTATTTGGTTATGCGCCGGGCGCTTTTACCGGTGCTCAAAAAGGGGGGAAACCCGGATTAATTGAACTGGCAAATGGTGGTACTATTTTTTTAGATGAAATTGCCGAAATGTCGATTTACCTGCAAGCTAAATTACTACGTTTTTTGCAAGACTTGAGTTACCGGAGAGTGGGTGGAACTAAAGAGCTTAAGGCCAATGTTCGAATCATCAGTGCTAGTCATCAAAACCTTACCAGTTTGCTTGAAAAAAAATTATTCAGGGAAGATCTGTTTTATCGTTTAAACGTACTCAATTTAGAATTGCCACCGCTAAGAGAAAGAAGAGACGATATTCCTTTACTGGTACAGCACTTTATTCAAAATGCGGCATTGCAAGTAAATCAAAAGGTACCAAGGGTTACAGAAGAGGCAATGTTTACCCTGCAAACTTATAATTGGCCGGGAAACATTCGTGAATTGCAGAATATTTTATTTAGAGTCGTTGCATTGAATACAAATGAAATAATAGCTAAAGAAGATTTAATCAGTGCTTTGTCTCAATTTGATGTCAAGGTTGAGTTGAACGGTGTACATCGTGTTGAAGATCAGAGTACAAATGGTACTAATACGATTACTGAAGCTAATGTTGAAAGTTTTACCGAAAGTCAGGTAAAAAACTGGGCCAGTGCACAAGCGCAGTTTGAACTTAAAATGCTGAATCAATTATATCCGCTTTATCCAACCACACGGAAATTAGCCGAACGTTTGAAGGTTTCGCATAATAAAATAGCGATGAAATTACGCGAGCATGGATTAAAATAGAAGTTAACTGCGTCTGTGTACCATGAAGTGATGCGTGGATAAATCCATGAGCTACGGGAGAGATCAATTTACGGCGCGTAGAACGCACATTTATGTGCGACATGAAGTGATGCGTGGATAAATCCACGAGCTACGGGAGAGATCAATTCACGGCGCGTAGAACGCACATTTATGTGCGACATGAAGTGATGCGTGGATAAATCCACGAGCTACGGGAAAGATCAAATTCACGGGGCGTAGAGGCCCTGTAAATAAGATTGTGTAACTGCCTATTTCAACTACTCTTAGCGGAGTTAAAAAATAGGTAGAAGATTATG
>JABSOJ010000125.1 GCA_013216005.1 Alteromonadaceae bacterium
ATTTTTCAAAAGACATTAAAAATTTGTAAATCAATGAATTACCGTAGTAACAACAGAGTGAAGGAACAGAGCTTTATGTTTATGTTTATGTTTATGTTCATTTGTTAGCATCAATTTACGACTTGGCTTGTTCATTACTTTTTAATTTTTCACTAGTATCCAAAGCAAATTTCTTCAAAGTCAGATACATTTTATTGACAACAATCGTTTTTATTACTTTTTCATCTAAATTCAGATAGTCATGCACTATCGCATTTCTCATGCCGATTATTCGTTGCCATTCTTTACTGTCATCAGGTGAAATCAACTGTAATTCAGTTAATTTTTCAAACACTGAATACGCATCGCTAGGCATTACTTTATTTTGTTGTTTTAGCCAGTGCTTAGCTATTCCAATGCATGACTCTACTAGTATTTGTAATAATCGCTCAGCACCTTTTCGTTCAACTCTTGTCCAAGTGCGCTCTTTTAACAAAACATGAATTGAGTCTAAATCTTCAACACACTCATTTACATGTTGTTGAATTGCATCTACATAAGTTTCAACCATAATGTTTCCTATGATAAAGGTGATCGATCTCCCATTTAGACATTATTCTTTGCTCTTCAACTAATCGTCTATAATCATTACCGCTATAAAGATAAGTATTATCTTGTACTACAGTATAGGCTAATTGTATTGTAGCTTGATTTATATCAAGAATAGATAGTTTTATACCAAGCGCTTTATGCCACTCTAAAGCTAATAGTTCAGGCCTTAACCTACGTTCCAACGGATCTTCAATATAAGTTTTAAAAGCAACAGCCAAGTCATAATCACTAGTTTCAGTCGCAATATTTCTTGCTCGTGAACCATATAACCACAACACTTCAACATCAGTATGCTTATTCGCTAAATCAACTAGCTTTTGAATAGCTAGATTTTGGATGGCTTTTTCTTGCATTACTTATCCGACTTATATTCGTAATTATAATAACCATAAGCATTACTGGCTTTTTTCATAACACCGTTAAATACAACCCCTTTAACATCCACGCCATTTTGTTCGAAACGGCTACGGGTTAACTCTATTTCACGAATATGGTTTTGCCCGAAGCGAGTAACTAATAACATAGTACCAGCATGGCTTCCCACTATTGCAGCATCGGTTACAGCTAAAACAGGTGGCGTATCGATAAGAATTAGATCGTAGAATTCTGTTACTTTTGAAACTAACTCAGCAAAGCGGGGTTGCATTAACAATTCAGAAGGGTTTGGTGGCACCATACCTCGGCTAATAATGTGCAGGTTTTCAACGCCAGATTTTTTTATTGTTTGCGCTAAAGGTAATCGACCAGACAAATAATCAGATAATCCATCTTCCCACTTTAAGTCAAATAACTTTTGCATATAGCCTTTACGCATGTCAGCGTCTATCAACAACACTTTTTTTCCACTCTGCGCTAATATCACCGCTAAATTCGCTGAGATAAAAGATTTACCAACAGTTGGAGAAGGCCCAGATATAGCGATAATATTATTTTTAGCTTCTAACATGGCAAAATGTAAACTGGTGCGTAAGCTACGTAATGCTTCAATTGATAAATCGGCCGGGTTCTCAACCGCTAAGATGCCTTTACCTTTACTCGTATTTTTCGTTCTACCTTTACGAAACTTATACAAACCAGATATTTTATTCTGGAAATCAGAAAAAGGTACGGAGGCATATACAGACAGACCAATAGCTTCTATTTCAGCTGGATCTTCAACACCTTTACTCATGAATTTTTGAATAAAGACAATCACTATGGCTAACATTCCACCTAACATGGTTGCTAATACAACAATTAAGGCTTTTTTAGGTTTTACCGCTTCAGTTCGGTTTACTTCCGCAAAATCTACAATCCTTACATTACCTACAGTGCCGGCACGAACTATGTCTAATTCTTGCGTTTTGCCTAGCAGTAACATATAAATTTCATTACCTACTTCGACATCACGGGTTAAGCGCAAAAGTTTTTGCTGTGTTTCAGGTAACTCGTTTACTTTAGCTGCCAGTTGCTCTTTTTGATTGATTACTGTGGAAATTTGTTCTAATAAACCTTGATAACTAGGATGCTCACGCTTGAATTTGCGTGACATTTCTAGCCGTTTGAGTTCTAGCTCTTGTAGGGTAGTCTCTAAATCTACTATTTGTTCTAGTACTGCTTGAGTTTCCAAAGTTATATTGATTGATTTTTGATTTTTCTGATATTCATTAAAACGCGCTTCTGACGCTTCAAGATCTTGCTTAATTTGTGGCAATTGTACTTGTAAAAAATCTAATGATTTTTTAGCTTCGGCTGAGTTGCGTTCAACGTTTCTACGTACGTAAATTCCAGCTATTTCATTAAGAATAGCTTCCGCTTGTTTAGGTTTCGGGTGTTGATAACTTAAATTTATAATACCCGAGTCTTTACCTTTTTCACTGGCTGAAATTTTATTTTGCAGATCAAGAATGGTATTTAGGCGATATTTTTTGGTTAATATGAATTCAGTTCCTGTACGGGCATTTAAACTACGCACAGTAAGTTTATATTTTCCTTTTACTAATTCTTCTCCTACCTTACCAGTTAGTAAAACTACACCGTCAGAATTTAATAACGTTATCTTATCGTTTGCTCCAGTTACTAGAGTAAATTCTGAATTAATTGAGTGGTTAGGTACTTCAAAACGAAACACGTCAAGGATTTCGCCACCCCAGGCATAACTTGTCGCGCCATATTTTGGCTCTGCTAAAAAACCATCTTCTTGTGGAATAAATTTGCGAAAGGCCCTAGCACCTATAACAGGAAATAGTTTAGGTTTTGCAACCACAGTTAAATGCAGGGAATCAACCGCTTCACCAATGACCGAACGAGATTTTAATAACTCTATTTCTGTGGTTGATTTAGAAGCACTGTCAAATAACCCCGCCATATCGTCAAAACCGGGCACGGAAGCAGAGCCGTCTTCAACCTGGAGCATTGCCGTTGCTTGATATATTGGCGTTGCCAACATCGCATACGAAATACCGGCTAAGGTAAATAAAAACGTAATTATGGCGATAAAATATTTTCTGTCGAGTAAAGAGCCAAGTAATGCAAGTAGATCTATTTCATTACTGTCTTCAAGTCTGGGTGTTGGTGTTTTCATTTTTTCTGCTAATGTTGAGGTTTGAACACTCATGGAGTCATAATCCCTTATAAATACTTTTGCCAAGCATTGCATGCTTGGTTTATTAACTGATATACGTGCTCAAAGGCTTCGTGACTTTGACGGTAGGGATCAGGAATTTCTTTGTTATCGATCCATTTACCCAGTAAAAATGTTTTGCCACGAGCCTGAGGATAACGACCATGCAAATCAGTTAAATGCCGTTGTTCCATCACTAAAATCAAATCTGTTTCTGCAATAAGTTGTGAGCTTAACTGCCGACCTTTATGTTCGCTCATATCTATATCAAAGCTTGACGCAATACTTTTCGCGGTACTGTCGGCAGATTTTCCAACCAATGCGGCTAACCCGGCGGATGATACCATAACAGCGTCATTTTTAACGATGCTTTTTAATAAATATTCAGCGGTTGGACTGCGACAGATATTTCCGGCGCAGACCATTAAAACTGAGTTAAACATACCCATTATTGCTGTACCGCCCTTAATACCTAACGCCAATTGCAGACAATTTATCGATTGCTGTTACTGTAGGCAATAACTGACTAATTAAACGATTCCAAAGGGCAACAGGTGCCGTGGTTACATAAACAATGTCACGTGGCTGCAATTTAAATTGGTCTGCCATTACCATAGCGACAATATTTTTTGCATGTAATTGATAAACGTCAGCGATTATACCGCTGTTTTTTGATTCACTTTTACGTAAAACAAATATACCGCTGGCATTAGCCGTTTGTTCGTTCAATCCGCCAGCTTCAGTAATAGCCTCCGCCAAACTTAAACCATAACGGTGCACCTGAACACTCCCTGTTTTAATTACGTCGCCTAATACAAATACTTTTTGGCTATCAGTGTGATTTACGTGAATAATATCACCGTGTTGTAATAGGCGGTTTTGTGATCTGTCGCCTCGGGTATAAAAATCGTCTAGTTTGATAATTTCAGTTTTATTACCACGAGTAAATGTTACCGTGCGCCAGTCAGCTTTTTCGCTTAATCCACCAGCCTGATTCAGTGCATCTATTAAGGTTAATGGAATTTCAGTAATTGCATAAACACCCGGTCTGTTAACTTCACCTGTTACATAAGCTTTTTGGCTATTAAAACCTACCACTTTGATATCTACTTGCGGTTTTTCAATAATACGGCTTAATTTTTTAACTAAGGTGTCATGAAGTTGGCTAATTGTTTTACCGGCTGCAGGCATTTTTACGGCATAGGCATAAGTTAATGTGCCATCGGCTTGTACTCTGAAACCGTCGAATGCAGCAGTACGTTGTACAGCTGCCGGAATAGTAAGCTCAGGATGATCCCACACACCAATTGAAAGCACATCTCCTATGCCCAATTTATAATCGTAACCTTTAGTGCTGATGCCTTTATTACGATACTTGGTTTGCTTTGCATTTTTCTGTTTTAATTCTGTCAGTCGCTGGGGATTTATTACTGATATTTTAACATTCTGCAACGCTGCCACTGCAGTGTTTTCTACTCCTTGTAGATCACTGCCCGGTACTGAAGCACAACCCGTTGTTAATACCATTAACAACGAAACAAAGCTGATTTTATAATTTGTTTTCATAAAATTTATACTCCAAAAAATTTATGAATATTACCGTTTAAAAACTAAGTTAAATACTGCTTTTTACTCTTCTTTAAAGCAGATAATTAACCTAATTTGATATCAATTCAAAAGCATCTTTTAATCTATTGGCATTCTTATAAATATAAGCTTCGCCTAATCGATCATAATTTGCGTAAGAATTATCGAGATTATAGAACAACTGAGCTGAATCTGCCGTTCCAGGTGTTAATGTATTCGCTTTTTTTCCTATTAAGGTATTAACTGAATAATTCCATTTTGGTTTACCTCTTACTTGGACAAATCTATTAATGTGGTCTTTACGTGGTGTTAATGGGATTGAAAAACCTAATCCAATAAACTGATTTTCTTCCTGATCCGTAACTTTCGTGTTTTTATAAGTTAGGTTAACGGTAACGTCACCAAACATTCGTTCCATTTGAACAACTACGCCTTTGTCTTGCTGCCAAAATTGACCGACACGTAATTCAATCGAAGCATCATAGTCCGCTGAGTAATATCGGTACATACCAACAACAACTTCTCTTTCTTGCGGTTCTTTGTCGGGCCAGCATCCAGAAAATAAAATATTACATCCAAAATAAGGCTTACGCTCTGGTACGCTTTGGTTTTCATATTTAGCAGTAAGTAAATTTACACGATGAGTACCATCATTATTTTGCCAACGAATTTCATTAGCCAGATAATTATAACTATCGCGGTATCTTCCTAAAAATGTCATGTTTTTAACGTTAAAAGGCAAAGCAAAAGTTTGATGCAAACTAACTTCTTGCAGCCCTGATTTTTGTTTATCGTCAGCAAAATGCCGTCCGTCTTTAAAGTCTTCAGTTTCAGCCAGCTGAGAAATGTGTAGTGCTGACAACGCTCCACCTTTCCACAAAGGTAATTCCAGATGGCTGGCCAAAGCTACCGATACGTCAAATGCGCCGTACTCTGTTCCCACTCTGGAAACAAGTGATGGCCAGAAGGTAAAACGGGGTTTTAACCAGGAGTCATTGGCATTCTCTAAACTGGTTAATTGCACTCCCTGCTGTACGGCGTATGTATCAGTAGAGATTTTAATGTTCAGTGATTTTTCATAGTTTATAAATGCCAGATAATCAGCCGTTGAACCTGTGATCACAAAAATTGGAATTTCACGTTCTTTAAAAACTATTTTAAAATTACTGTAATCGTTACTTAGGTTTTTGCTGATAATACCCAGAGCAACTCCGATACCATCTAATTGATTTCTGTTGTATATGTGATTTTCGAGTTCAATATAAACGGTGTTCTCAGTTGTTTGACCTAGTTTTATAGACTCAAAGCCTTCTTTAACCAAACGCTTTTTTACTTGGGCTAATGAGTCGGCACTATCTGAATTTATGTTGCTTTGATTTTGATTTGGATAACGCTTTAGGTTTGAAACTTTCGCTCTTTGGTTGCTATTGCTTCGAGTTTCACCTAATGGGATTTTTAAGCCTATACCATAATAAACTTCATCTCTAAGCGCTTCATTAGAACTATAAACCAAGGCACTCGCTGTTAATTGCACGCCATTATTAAACCAATATTCAGGTGATGATAAAGTCAAACCTAGGTTAGTATCAGCAGCGTCATATTCTAATGAGATTGTCGCCCACTGTGTTGCTTGCCAGGAAACACCACCAAACACGCCATCAAGTCGACTGAGATTTGATTCACTTTGACCAACGCCAAACGAAAAATTAAACTTTTCAAATAAAGTTTTTGAGGCAACCACATATTTGGCGTCAAAATTATCAGCAGCTCCGCCTACGTCCTGAATACCAACAGCTAAATTAAACCAATCTTTGGGAATATAAGGAATACCTAATTTAATATTGGCAGAAAGATCGGTTAACCCGTATTGCTCCCCCAAATTATAATCAGCCAAACGACCTGAAATTTCTAAATGTTGCCACAAGCCTATACCAAAATGATAATTGTCGCCGTTGCGATATCCGCCACGTGTTTCTGTTTGATTGCTATAGAGAAAATTGAATTGGCCTGGGTCGAATAATTCAGCTGTTGGTGTATTAACTAAACCGCTAAAACCTTGAAAAGAAGTCGAGGGTTTTTGATCAGCTGTTACCACAGCAGGTAACAAGGCAAATAATGCCAGAAAGCTGTACTGAATTATAATTTTATTCATTTTAAAATTAATTTAAGTTTAGACATTACACTGAAAAACCCGCCATATAAGCGGGTTTTATTATTCGAGTAATCGATTAATCCTTAAGGAGTAGTACCACCAGTACCTGTTTCGATTTCACCGATAATTTCGATGATTTCTTCCAAATCTACTTCAGTTTCTACTTCAACAACCACAGGAGGAGTACCAGTATCATTTCCAATCAAGGTAGATAGATCGCTAACTAGTTGACTAATTTGAGATTGAGTACTAGTAATAACTGCTAACTGCTCTGTTGATACATTACTTACTTCTGCATCCGTAGCAACAAGAATTCCAACAACAGCTTTAAATGTAGTGAAATATTGAGCCATAACAGAACCTAAGCCTGCCATAGCACTTCTATTTGCATATGACGGGTTAGTTCTACCTGCAACAGCATCTGAATCTAAACCAGAAAACGAGGCATTTATTAATGTTAAAGTGGCTGTTATAGCATCATCAGCTGGTACATCAGCAGACACTGAAGCATCAACAATATTTACATCAAAAATATTGGTTTCTGCTAATTCAAGACCTAAAAGACTACCCACAACCTGTGAAGCGCTAAGTTGTAAACTCGCTACACCGTCTTGTGAAACAACACTTAAATCGATATTTTCATTGGCTTCAGCTGCAGAAAGAATAGCATCAGTTGCCATAGTGGTTAATGCATTTACGTCAGCTTCAATAGTACCTGTGCCATCTGAATAGGTAAACGTTGATAAAACCAAACCCGTTAAATCTGCCGCTGGAATTAGTTCGCCTCGCACTACATCACCACATGTAATTGCGCTACAAACCATAGTAGAGTCTTCATCAGCACTAACATGAACTACATAAGCACCAACAATTGGATTACCTTCATCATCAGTAATTGTAACTGCATAATCACCATTAGCATCAGTTTGAGCAGCAGTGCCAATTGGAGTGGTAAGATCATCTACATTGAATACTTCAACTAATGCGCCTGCAAGCTTCCCTATAACAGCTTGACCAGTGATATCTAATGTTGTTGGAACAATCACCTCTGGCACTGGATCCGGATCTTTTTTATCACTGTCGTGACATGCCACTAAAGTTAAAGCGATAGTAGCAGCTAACGCTGTACGAAATAATTTTTTCATTGATTAATTACCTTATATATATTTATTTACTACGAAAATGGAATTTCATATTTTCAATTCCATGTAATTCATTAAAAAGTCATGACATCAATTCTCCCACTTCTGGAGGTGAATTTCAAAAATTTTAACTAAAAAAACTTTATATTTATTAATATGCTGATTAATTGCACGAGGTTAACAAATTAACCTTTCATTTTTTACAAATCTTCTTTAACTAGCATGATCCAGGCCTGAGCATAATCCGGCAAATGTTTATTGTCTTGATGATAATCTTGCCAACCTCGATAGCTGTCTACTAACAGATCTAACTGAAAAAGATTGTTATCAAAAGCCCCACCTTGATCCGCGATTATGCCTATACGACTAATGGTCTGTTTTTCTTTCTGCCCGTTTTGTTGCGACTTGTTTCGTTGATGCTTACTTAGATGATTACTTAGATGCTTGCTTTGATGCTTTTTATTCTTTAAATAGGTCACCATCATTAATTTACCTAAACCAAGATCAGCAACATTGCCGGCAAAAGTTACATGCGGTTTCACCGCTATTTTACTTTCCTGAGTTTTGCCATATCCCATAATGCCGGGTGTTTCAATAAAGTACCAATATCGCGCCTGATCACGTTTACCAATACTGTAATCGTAAGCAATACCATTATTACGGTGAACATTAAAATAACGCTTCTTACCGTCAATATTCAGTACACCAGTACCCTGTAATAACACATCATGCAAAGCTTCTTCGGTTAACCACACTAAAGGTTCAGCCAGATTGTTGTTTAAAAGTGCGCCTTTAATTATTTGTTGACGAGTGAATTTATATCGGGTTAATTTGGCTCTTTCTTGCTCTGCTTGTTCTAATGTTTTGCCCTTTTCATCATTAGGTAAGGCATATAAAGCTTGCGTATAAATTTTTGTTTTAACCAGACTAGCATCAAGTAATTTGGTGTAGTATTTGGTAAGAAATATCTTGTCGTCTGGAATGTTAGTTAACATACGTTTTTTGATTGCATTTGTACTTTTTTTTACTATAGAATTAGCCGTTTTTTTATCTGGGGTCCAGTGAATAAAATCAAAATTTGCTGTTAAAAATTCTTTATCATTAAGTCGGCTTACGCGGTTGTTTTTAAGATCTTGCTCAACAACCTGACAAATAAATGCCAGCGTATTTTTTACTTTTTTCAAGGTTATTTTATTTACCAATAACTGTTGGTTTATTTTACTACCCGCATGAACAGCAAACTTGTCTTCAGAATATGTTTCCAGATAACTTTTGCTGTTATTAGCCACCGTACATAAATCAGAAGGTTGAAAACCACTGAGCTGACCTAACTCAGGAAGTCGATATTCAAACGTAGGGCCTTGAGCTGATTTATTATCCGTAAGATTTTGTGCGCCCAAGCAAAATAGACTTGGTGTTAATATAAATAATAAAAATAATAAGAAAATAACCGTTTTACGCATAGCGATGAAAATGCCTTACTTATCTAATTATCTCTATTATCATACCTATCAAAAAACATAGCAAAACTAAATGTAACTACTCAGCACTTAATTTAAATAAAAGTAAAAAATAAAAAAAGGATCTACTTGCTCGATCCTTTTCAGTAGCTATCCTATTACTTCCACAAGTAATAAACCTGAAAAAAATGAAAGTAAGCGGTATCGATATTGAGTCCAATATCGAAAATATAAAACAACAAATTGAAGCAGATAATACACTATCACCTTCAATGCGTGCCGCTATGGATTTATTGCTTCTTATCGTCACTTTACTCTGTCAACGTTTAGGTCTCAATAGCCGTAACAGCAGTAAACCACCATCGTCTGATCAAAATAGAAATAAGAAGAAAAAGAATAAAAGTGACAAGAATTCCGGTGGACAAAAAGGTCATAAAGGCTCAACGTTACCCCTTGATGACAATCCAGATGTCTTCCATAAATTAACGGTTGATAGAGAGCTGTTACCCCCTGGTAATTATAAAGATTTAGGCGTAGAAACCCGTCAAGTCATCGATATTGAATTCAAGCGTGTTGTCACAGAGTACCAAGCACAAATACTTGAAGATGAATGTGGTAATCGATTTGTTGCCCCATTTCCTGATGGTGTTAATAGCCGCATTCAATATGGCAATGGATTAAAAGCACATGCAGTTTATCTTTCTCAATACCAATTGCTCCCTTATGATCGTATTCGTGAATATTTTACCGATCAGCTTGATATTCCACTCAGTAGCGGTAGTCTTTTTAATTTTATCAATACGGCTTACGCGAAATTAGAAGAGACCAACGCACTTGAGATCATCAAATCACATTTGATAAATGAAAATGTACTCCATACGGATGAAACAGGTATTAATATTAATGGGAAAAGGCAATGGTTGCACAATGCATCATCCCTCAAATGGACCTATTTATCAGCGCATGAAAAA
>JABSOJ010000126.1 GCA_013216005.1 Alteromonadaceae bacterium
GTTTGAACTCATGTAAATTAACATAAAACATTGTTGAACTGTAACCCTAATTTAGCCTATATGGTCAGTGCCCGTTTAAAGGTTAAATATGCTTTTCTAACCGTTTCTAATACTTCCCAGGTGCCTTTACTGTTGTTGTCAAAATAAACGGTATCACCTGCTTTAATTTCAATGGTTTCTCCATCATCAGGATGAAATAAAGCATGACCTTTAACAAAAGAGCTGATTTCAGCATCCATAACTAAACGGGTCCATATTCCGGGAGTACATTCCCAAATGCCTGCTTCTGAACCATCAGGGTTTTCATTGATGATGATGCCGCTTAGTTGTGAAATAGTGTCAGATATAGGCTTGGGTACAGGGCCCCAATCGTCTAATTCACTTGAAGGAATATCTGCAACATTTTTTATTTGTTTAATCGCCATCGTTTTCTTCCTTGTATTCTTTTTGGAGTTGATATTAGTTTTATAAGTCTTTAATAATTCGTTTTGCGGCATTGTGCCCAGGTGCGCCAGTTACGCCCCCGCCCGGGTGAGAGCCTGAACCACATAAATAAAGCCCTTTAATTGGTGTTGCATATTGCGCTGCATCCGGGTGCGGTCGCATGCTAAATAATTGATCCGGTTCTAATCGGCCATGGCATATATCGCCACGTGTCATGCCAAACATTCGTTCGATATCTAATGGTGTTAAACATTGATAAGACACTAAAATATCCGGGAGGTTAGGAAAGTATTTTGTTAGATAGGCTAAGATGTTTTCGACGACTTTTTCTTTTTCATCATCCCAATTTTTACCGTCAGCTAAATCATAAGGCATGTATTTACACAACAAGCTCATTACGTGGTGACCCGGTTTATCGGTCAGGGAATTATCAATAGTGCTGGGAATAAAAGCTTCAATAAGCGGTGGATCAGCAGGTATGCCAGCTCGGGATGAACGATAAGCTCTCTCAACATGATCTTTATCTTCAATGATTGAAATCGACCCAAGGTGTTGGGGACCAATATCATCACTCGGTAAACAAGAAAATTGTGGCAAGCCACTTAAGGCTAAGTTCATTCTTAATGACGCTGACTCTTGGCGAATGACGCCGATGTCTTTGGCAAAACTGGGTGGTAAATGTTCAGCACCCACTAGTTTTAGGAAGGTTCTTTTGGGATCAGTATTGGCGGCGACTATTTTTGCGTAGATTTTTTGCCCGTCTTTTAGTTCTACTCCTTGAACTATGTTATTTTCAACGATTATTTTTTCAACAGTGCATTGTGTTTTTATAACAACACCTTTTTCCTGTGCAGATTTAGCCATAGCCTGAGTAATTCCACCCATGCCTCCTTTGACAAACCCCCAGGCTCCTTTTTTTCCGTCAATACCACCCACGGCATGATGCAGCATAGCCATAGAAGAACCAGGATGATGTAAGGAGGTGTAGTTAGCCGGCAGGCAATGCTGTGCCATCATCGCTTTAATTTTGTCACTTTCAAACCAACGCTCGATTAGCGTATCTGGTGTGCTGACAAATAGTTGCATAAAACGATAGCGGGTATCACTGTCGAGCTTGTAAAAATCTAGCCCAAGTTTAACCGCACTTAATAAATCTGCAGCGCCACCACCGTGTAATTTTGGTGGAGACTTTAACCATTGCTTAGCGACTACTTCACCCACTTTATCAATAATATGGTGAAGTTCTTCATACGAATCGTAATCAGTGGCTGAAAATTTACCAAATTGTCGACGGTTTTCTGTTTCATCATTCGTCAGTAGTAAATAATCATCACTAAGATCGAGGTAAATGGCATTATCAAGCGGTAAGGTTTGATAACCGTATTTTTTTAATTCTAAGTCTTTGATAACTTCCGGGCGTAATAAACTAACTACGTAGGAGGCGATTGAGTTGCGATAACCAGGATGGAACTCTTCACTGACGGCTGCGCCACCAACGATGTGTCTTTGTTCCAGTACGCAAACGTTAAGTCCTTCCATCGCAAGATAGTTTGCGGTAGTCAGACCGTTATGACCACCGCCTACAATGATGGCATCAAATTGATTATTTTCCATAAGAGCTATCCAAAGTTATAAAGTTCCATACTATTAAGGACTAAAATAATTTTCTAGCGTGCGTGTACGCAGAGATAAATTATTTTGTTATTGTTCTTGTTATTCGGGCAGAGTTACTTGGGCATAGTTATTCGGGCATAGTTATTTGGCATAGGAACGACCAATTATCTTGTAAGTGATAATCCCGAAAGGCACAAAGATCCCAGCCCAGCAAAGGGCTAAAAATGTTTCTATGCTGAACCAATTTATCAGTTCACCCGTAGCGAGTGTTCCTGTGGCTGATTGATACGGATATACATAATAAGTGAGTTGTAAAACCGAAAGGCTGATCCCAAAAACAATTACCGCAATGGCAGCCCATTGTGTTCGTTTAGCTTGTTTTTTACAGCGTTCTTTGTCGGGGGTTTTGTGAAGTGCTAGTCGGCGTGAATGTTCGGTATTGCTGACTTTATCGAAGTGAGATACCAGAACAATAACAATATAACTCAATAAACCACCAATAATGATAGGATTTAAATAAGAAGGCAGTTCTATCCAGCCGATGGAATCGAAAAGTCGAAGTATAACATTGCCGGCAAAACCACTGACAATACCCCAGAATGCCCCCCGTGCAGTAATGGTTTTGCTCCATATACTCATGAAAGCAACAGGTCCCCAGGATGAGGCAAATACCGTACCCACGTAATAAACTAGCCAGAATAGATTAGGGGGAAAGAAAAAGCTGAGTAATAAAGTTACTAAGCCGACAATCAGCATCATTAATCGACTAAAACGTAATCCCGATTTATCATCTCTTTGTTTATGGGGGAAAATGTCATTGCTGACACTGAATCCTACCAGTGACAGAAAGGTTGTTGCTGAAGACAGCGCTGCTGCCATAATACCTGCAAGCAGCATAGCCCCCACGATAGATGGCATCATGTTCATTGCCGCCCAAATCATGGTTTCTTCATGAGGGAAAATATCATCTTTACTTAGATTGACAACCGTTGCTGCTGCAAAGAGGGCTAAATTACTTACTGCAACAACAATAGCAGCAATACAGGCAGAGCGAATTACAACGTGTTCAGATTTTGCCATTAAATAACGACTTGATTGCCAGGGGCTTACTGCAGAAACCAGACTCCATGCAACCCCGATAATGATTGCCCAGATAAAGTAATCAACGGGTGTTTCCCATTCTGTATTCGTGCCGACTACACCATGCCAGGTCATCAGTTCTGGTTTGTTTTCTAAATTAACAAGTTCGGTTAATGATGTCAGCCAACCTCCGTGAACATCAAGAATGTAGTACAGCGCGACAAAACTCATTATGGTGAAAAGTAGAAACATTATGGTATCGGTGATAACGACACCACGCGAACCGGCAGAAAGCGTAAATATTGTATAACAGAGCCAGGAAACAAAGAGGCTTTGACCGTAAGTTAATGGTGTTAATTGCGAAAGGATTAAGGCACTGCCTTGTGTTACCGCCAACAGGTAACCACCAAGCGCTAATACAATAGTTACACCTGCCGCTGCCTGTACTGATTTACTGTTGAATCTATGGCCAAAAAATTCAGCTACAGTCAAGGCTTCGCTTCTGCGCAGAAACCGGCCGAAAAAGATAGCACCATAGATATATCCGGAGACCCATATTGCCGGCCAGAGAATATAAGCACCCCCTTGGGATGCGTATGAAAACCCTGTTTCACCGAGGAATACATTAGTACTAAGTACACTGGCAACGAGTGTGCCGACAATAAGCAGGGTAGGGGCATTCCGGCCAACGACAAAATAGTCTTCAAGATGTTTAACTTTTCGACCCGCATAGCTGCCTACACAAAGATAAATCACAATGCTTATAAGTATGCAGGTTGAGTATATATCCATAGAGTTTGATAGACCTTTTGAGGTTTTAATCTGGTTAATTGGAACCAGATTAGTTAAAAGCATATTTAATGTGTATACCCCAAACGGGGGGAGCTGATTTTAGTAGCCGTTAATGCTTGGGTAAGGGCACTAACTATATCGCAGGCACTTGATTGCGTTGTGCTAAATTAATAAATGGGAGTTTACATATTTCACCATATATTCTTTTATTAGTTTCATTGCATATAACAAAAATATTATCGATACTTGCACAGTCGCTTATTATTGAAGCAAAGCCCAGCCAATATTTTTCGTTTTCATGCCAGACAATTGACGGCAATGTGCCAATTTTAAACGTTGCACCATCAACATTTGCAAATAGCTCTTGACCATCTTCAAGGGCACATGTATGAAATATTTTAATGCCCTTCATTTTATAGCGTGGCCCTTGGATTTTACATTGTGTTAATGCTGCTTTGCCGACAAAGTCAATGTCGTTAGCTAATTTTACGTTCCAACCTAAAGTTAACTCAAAAGGAGTACGCTCATTTTCTGGATCTTCAAATGTTCCTGAAGTATCCCAACCTGGTACGATCATGCCTGCTTCTAATCGACATATGTTTACTACCGTTAAACCGTAGCCAAGCATTTTAATATCAAGGGCATGTTCTGCATCATCAATCGCTTGAGCGACAACTTGGATAGCTTCTGGGTTAAACCATAATTCATAACCTAAATCACCAGTAAAACCGAGGCGACCAACAAGGATCTGATGACCAGATAAGTTGAAGTATTTCAACTCAAAAGGGGCCAATTGTTCGACACCATTGAATCCAAATTGGAGCATAACCTCACAAGATTTTGGTCCTTGAAATGCCATACCTGCTGATAAAGTTGTTTCATCGACTATGGTTAAATCGTCAAAATCATTGTATTTGGAAAAATGCTCATCCAGATCCTGCTCTGTAATTAAAAGCTGGTAATCATCAGAAGCTAATTTGTTCACTATGCCATCATCAATAAGATAACCGTTTTCATCACAAATAAGCCCGTACGCGGCTTTCATTGCTGGAATTTGGCTGACGGGGGCAGTTAATATTTTGTCTAAAAATTTCCCTGCGTCTTGTCCCTTGAACCGATATTTTTTCATTGGTGAGGCATCAAAAATGGCACAGCTATTCCGTAATGTTTTGTATTCTGTAGCAGCATCGCTATAGTGCATTGGCAGACAAAACTCGTTCCATACGTCGTAATCTTCACGGGCGGTGTTTGCTATATATTTATCAAAATCAAAATCACTGTGGCGGGCTACTAAGTCACATAAAACACTTTTTTTAACAGAATTAGTCATAAGTTTTCTCTATTGTTTTTAGTTATTCCAGTAAGGAAATTAAGAAAATTAATTAAATGAATTCAGGATCATGCGAGTCGTCGCCATTTAAAGTCTTTTATAATTTCTCTGGCAGCATTGTGACCAGGACACCCGGATACGCCACCTCCGGGATGTGCACCAGAGCCACACAAAAATAAATTACGTACGGGCATGCGGTAATCGGCATAGCCAGAGGTTGGACGCATTGAATACATTTGATCAAAAGCTAATACGCCATGAAAAATATCGCCGCCGACCAAACCAAATTCTCGTTCTAAATCAAGCGGTGATTTTATTTGGCGTCCAACAATTGAGGCTTTAAAGTTAGGGGCGTAATTATTCACGTAATCAATGATGTGATCCGCGACTTCTTCACGAATATCATCCCAACTTAACCCATCGGGTAAGTTAGGATTAAAGTGTTGGCAGAATAAACTCATTACATGCTGGCCTTCTGGTGCCAAGGTGTCATCTAATGTGCTTGGTATGTAAATTTCTAATGAGGGTTCTTTTGACCAACCGGTTCTGTGAGCATCATTAAAGGCAATTTCATAGTGTTTCATGGTGGGACTTAAACTCACCATGCCTTTTAAAATAGCGGCTTGTTTTTCTTCGGGCAAATCAGTAATACAAGTAAATTTTGGCATTTCTGTTATTGCAACATTCATACGGAAAGTACCGCTGATGCATCGATAATTGTTCATTCGACGCAAAAATTCAGGATCTAAATGTTCAGGAGCCACCAGCTTGTTAAACAGTAATTTAGGATTGGTATTTGAGGCGATAACTTTGGCATAGATTTTACGACCGTCTACAAGTTCAACACCACGAGCAACGCCGTCTTCTATAATGACCTGTTTTACGGGGGCATTAACTTCAATTTCACACCCAAACGCTTCGGCAGACTTTGCCATTGCCTGAGTAATTGAACCCATGCCTCCTTTCGCATGACCCCAAGCGCCTTTTTCTCCGTTGATTTCTCCGAAATAGTGGTGTAAAAGTACATAAGCAGTGCCCGGGGAATAGGGACTAGCCATTGTACCGATAAATGAAGTAGAGCTTAATGAAGCTTTCAATGCGTCACTTTCTAACCATTCATCTAAAAACTCCTGTACTGACATCGTCATCATTTTGGCAAAATAGTGTTGTATGTTTGCATCCAGTTTTCGGACACGATTGGCAACTTTGCCTAATTTGAGCAGATCTCCCAAACCACCTCCCATATTGGCAGGCGTTTCTAAAACAATATCACGCACGACTTCTGCACATTGTTCTAATACATCATGTAATTTATACCAGTTTTCGTGATCTTGTGGAGAAATGGCTTCTATTTGTTTACGCATTTCCTCTTCATCACTGGTAACTAAAAGAAAACCGTTTTCTTTATTAGGAATAAATACACTGTCTTCCTCTGGTATCATAATTTCCAGGCCGTATTTATTCAGTTCAAGATCTTTAACAATTTTGGGATTTAACAGACCAACCACGTATGAACACACTGAGTTTCGAAAACCAGGATGAAATTCTTCGGTAATGGCAGTACCACCGACAACATCGCGTTGTTCAACTACCTTTACTGTATAGCCTGCACGACTCAGGTAACCGGCCGTAGTTAAACCATTGTGACCAGCACCAATAATAATGACGTCATATTTAGTCTTATTCTTCGTCATATTTGCCTCAAATATTGTTATGTATATTTTGAGTGTATGCGGTCAAATAAGATAAAACTTCCTTGCGTATACGCAGGCGTGAATTTTTGGTTATTGTTTGGCGATAGATTTAAGACTGTTTAGTTTTAATTATAGTTTTGATGTATTGGGTGGGTGATATGTCTTGATAACGTTTGAATATTTTGTAGAACACAGAAGAGGAACTAAAGCCTGCGTCATAGGCCAGTTCAGTAATGTTGACTTCTGATAAGTTACAACTGTGCAGGGATATAAGAAAGGCTTGCAGGCGATAATGGTTGATGAAATCAAAAAACTTCATTTGATATTCGTTATTAAGTATTTGTGATAAATGATTTCGTCGAATATCTAACATATCGGTCAAATCTTGTAGCTTTAGCGCTGAATCCCGAAAGGGTTCATCGTTCTTCATGATAGCTTCAAGTTTGTTCTTGATGATATTTGTCTGGCTTTGATCAAGCCCTGATTTTGCGTACTTTTTGTCTTGCGCAAGGGAAATAATGTCATCTTCTAAATTGTAATAGGTTTGAATCATAACAATTCTGTTATCGACAAATTTGATCAGTTCTGCACTTTCAAGAAGTTGACTATCTTTACCTGTACTGACTTTTAGTGAGGATTGCAGGAATACAATATTACCATTAATGACAGGTTCTTCAATTATAGAAAAGTGGATGCGTCCCATAGTTGCCGAAAGGGTTGCAGCGACATATTGTTCGATTTCGATGCCACGGTATTCTTTATTTAATGCGGTATCAATATAAACAGCGTCATCGGTAAAAAATGCAGCAACCGCTTTAGCATCGGCATTATTCCACGCATCGAAATAGTTATACACACATTGTAGAAGTTGTTTTTTATACATAAGTTTAAATAGTTACTGCTCTGTACCTTACAATAATCAATAACATTATTATTGTCTAGAACAGTCGTAACATAATGTCCTAGAGGCTCATATTTTTTTTCTCATTAATACCCATTAGGGGTAGATACTCAATGTTCTTTTGTTAATAAAATGATTTTTACACAGTATTTAGTGGGCTCTGTTCCATAATACTGTTGTCCCTCGATGAATCCCCTATTTTTAAAGGGTTAGGCGATAAATTGGTTTTTTAACGAGAATTAGTCACAGAGTCCTAGATATAAGGGTTGAGTTTAATTCCATTTGAAGGGACAACAATTATCTACAACAGAGCCATTTAGTGAGAGACTTTGTCATCAATTAATGACATTCTTGCTTGTTGCTCTAGCATGCTAAATAATAAAAATAAAAGGTGAAATATGGCTAATAGTTTAAGCTTTTCTAAAGCAGGTAGTAATATATTTGACGGTTGGCGTTCAATTTCAACAGCACTTTTTATGGCGTTGGTTGGTTACTCCGTTATGGTGAGTATTCCTGTGATAAGTACGGCCTGGGTGGGATTGTTAGGATTCACTGAAGAACAGGTAGGCAGAGTTGCCGGTGCCGATGTCGGAGGGTTTTCGTTAGGTGCGGTATTAGCTTCACTATTTGTTGCCCGGGTGAGCAGACGGCTTTTGGTGATGATTGGATTGATATTATCTATCAGCGCCAATGCTTTATGCATAGGTTTTGTTGACTATGAACAAGTGTTGTGGCTTCGCGTCATTGCTGGCGTTGGGAGCGGGATTTTTACCGCAATCGCTGTGGTAACTTTGGGTGGAACAACTAAACCCGTTCGTGCTTTTAATTTACTGCTTTTTGCCTTTGCATTTTCAACCGCTTTAGAACTGCATGTATTACCTAAACTTTCGATGAATGGTATTTATCTGTTTTTTATAACGTTGAATATACTTTGTATCTTTCTTATACGGTGGCTACCAAACAGACCACTTAATGCCGAAGAACTGGCAGAACAAGAAGCGGCACAAAGTGATGTAGAAGATTGGCATGTGCCTAGATTTATCCCGATAATTTGTCTTGTGGCAATAAGCTTTACCTACGTTAATATCGGGGGTTATTATACTTATATTGAATTGGGAGCACATGCTGATGGTATTGCAAAAGATTGGATTGGACCTATTTTGACATGGTCATCAATATTTGCCATTGTTGGTTGTGTTCTTGCGCTTTTTTGTTCACGTTTTGGTTTGTTTAAACCTTTGTTCATTTCGTTATTGCTAATGGCTGCTGTGGTTATTATGCTAGCTAGTGGCATTACTAATATTAATGTTATGGTGAGTTTGTTCGGGTTTATGACGATGTGGACATTTGTTGATGTTTTTCAGTCGTCGATGATGGCACATATGGATCGCAGTGGCACTTTGGTTGCACTAATGCCTAGCGTTCAGGGGTTTGGACAATTTATCGGACCTAATGTTGCCGCTTCCGTATTGGGAGCAGGTTTAGGATACAATACAATGTTTATGGTTTCTGGTAGCATGGCGCTTGTTGCGATGTTTATATACATAGGTGTCTTTCTTTACATGCGTAGAAGAAAAGTTAAGGTGCCTGTGGTAAGTTAATGGTGTAAGCACTTAAACGGTTTCTCTTGTTTCTCTTGTTTTAATTAATTGGTTAACACGATTGTTTTTGGAGTAAAAATGGCGAAGGAAGTATTAATTTTTTTGCACTCAGCAGATGATGCTCCTGGTTATTTGGTGGAATATTTTCAGCAGAGAAAAATTCCACATCGTGTTATTGACAGTTATAAAAATGAAATTATTCCAGCGCTTAATGATTCCATCGCAGGCTTAGCCTTTATGGGTGGAAGCATGAGTGCCAATGATGATATAGCTTGGTTAAAAGACGAACTAAAGTTGATAGAACAAGCGCTTGAAGCCGGACGACCAATACTTGGCCATTGTTTAGGTGGTCAACTGATCAGCAAAGCCCTTGGTCAAAAGATCAGTAAAAATGCCGTTCCTGAACTGGGGTGGCATTATTGTTTCAGGGACAAAAAAACTAAATGTATCAACACAGATGATGATTGGTTGGGAGATATTCAAGATCCCTTTATTATGTTTCACTGGCATTATGAAACATTCAGCATTCCCCCCACAGCTACACCACTATTTTCTTCAGAGCATTGTAAAAATCAAGCATATCGTTATGGTGATAATGTATTGGCGATGCAGTGTCATGTCGAGATGACTGAATCTATGCTAACTTGCTGGGTTAACAATTATCCAGACGAATTACAAAATGAAAGTAGTAGTGAACAGACGCCTGAACAAATTACCAAAAATATCGTTGAAAATGTTAGCGCTTTAAATAGGGTTGCGGAGCAGCTGTACGGTAAATGGGTTAACACATTGGTTTTTTAGGTGTTGGTTTGCTTATATCAATTTCCATAATTACCATTGCGGTTGGCAATTCATTTTCATTGAATGTTGAATGTATCAATTAGCTTGGCTATGTACCAGTTAAGTGTTGCTATAATAGTTGTAGGATGGGTTAGCCAACGGCGTAACCCATCACTTTGTAG
>JABSOJ010000127.1 GCA_013216005.1 Alteromonadaceae bacterium
AAAATGGATTTACTGAAACGTCTCTAACGGACACTAGCTAAAGACGTTTCATAAATTTTGGTTTTTCTTTCGGTATTAATTATTCAGATGACTTATCAACATGATAAAGTGCCGTCATGCCAGCTGCAATATGATCATTAACATGGCAATGGTACATCCAAGTGCCGGGGTTCGTGACCACCATATCAAGCGTTTTCATTGAGGCTGGTAATAATTCAACTACGTCTGTACGGTGACCATTTATAAGCCCTGTGTGACCATGCCAGTGCGGCGTATGTAAATCAACTTCGGTTCCAAGAGCAATTAAATGCCAACGTACTTTTTCACCTTCAACCATTTTTAATCCGGGTAAGTTGGCGAACAGGTAACCGTTTATCATATGCATTAAGTTACCTTCAACGAAGTCTTCATCTTCCAGATCACCTGGTGCGTTGAAATGGTTGTTGATATAGGTTTTAACGTTATTTTCCAGCATCCAGCTTTCGTTTTCATTCATTACTGTGTACAGATTAATGAATTCACGATCAACATCTTTAGGGGAACCGTCAGGTTTCGCCATTCCTTTTGCTGTTACAACAATCGCGCCGATTAACCCCGTATTTGAGTCTTCAATGCTTTTAACGTGAGAATGATATACCCAGACAACTGAACTGGTGTCGGCTGGACCCGGTCCTGCTGTAGGGGGAACCTGCCACTGGTAAGTAAAGGTTTGGCCCGGCGTGACTTTATCATCTAATTTATCTGATTTTGGCGTACCGTCGTTGGTGGGCGCACCTTCATTGGCTTTAGTGTAAAATACGCCGTGAGGATGAATAGAATAAGGACGTGAGCCATTATTTTTAAAGACAACTTTTATTGTGTCATCAACTTCAACGCGAAACAGTGGCCCTAATAATCCAAGATGCTGTTCACTTGCCGGCCTTGGTTTTAGCTGGCTGAAGGAGGCGTCAGTATATTCACGGTAAATAACTTTTTTATATTTACTGCCTATGGTGTTACTGGTGGTTTTTACAAAGAGTTGTTGATCTGGAGTTAAAGGCATATTCATCATTAAGTTATGATGTTTTGGAGCATAATCCCATTCTATTTCATCTGCGGCAACATAATAAAGACGCTCAACAGCCATTAATTGTACAGAGATACTGCTTAACAATATTGTGATTAAGCAGGTAATGAACTTACTCATTTTGATCCTATTGTTTATTTGATTGATAATTTCAGCAGAGTATAACAGTAAATGAGAATCATTATCGATAAGATTGTTTGTGTAAGAATAATGTTGCAGGGATACAATATATTTTGAATTAAAAGGGTGAGATAAGCTTATCAGGGGGGAATCATTTCCTGTTATTCTAAAGTCAGGTTAATAGCTTAGGTCGTTATTTGTTTCAGGTATTAGTTATCAGTTATTAGTCATCAATTCGTACTCTTTTATCGTGAATTTTTTTCCTGTATTCAGTGGGGGTCATATTAGTCCAACGTTTAAAAGCGCGATTAAAGGCAATGGCGCTATGAAAATTTAAACTCATATAAATTTCTTTAATTTTAATGTCTGGGCTAGTAGCCATTTTTAACGCTATTTTTTTCCTGATAGTATCGCATATTGTCCAATAGTTGAGTCCTTCTTGCTGTAGGCGTTTTTCAAAGCGCTGACGGGGATATTAAATTTCTGGGCAACTTCACTAACGTCCGGAATTGCACGATCTTGATATGACGATAAAAAAGTAAACATTCTTTGGCTAAAGGATGATTCATATAATTCGATGGTATTTAATCTTTTTAATTTCTCCTGAAACATTTTAAACAGTTTAGGGTTAGCCGAGCGAATAGGTAAGTCTAATACTGATTTAGTGATAGTGAGGACATTGGTATGGCTCCAAACTCAATGGGACAGTTGAAAATTCGTTGATAATCTTCCCTTTTTGTTAGAGGAGTGTGTTGAAATTTTACGTTTTTATACCTACATATTTACTTTTTTGTTTACACACCAGAAATTTTGCCAGTTGTACGGCGGAGGAAAAGTATAATTCTACCAGAGAAGTAAAATTAGGGGGGTCTGTATTAATGGTTACCTGGTAGTGCCATTCCTGCTATTTATATTTTTGGATGTGTTTTTCTATTCGGTATGCTTATTCATCATGAAAAAATATAGTAAAATTTTGTAACTAAACAGGTGATATGGTTGAAAAGTATCTCTAAGGGCAAGGGAAGTATCTTTGATGGCTATAAATATTTGTTATGGATTTTAAATAAAAACACATTATATCATGTGCTTATGTTTTTATTAGGTTTAATGGGTTAAGCCAGAATTCTAATTGGGGGTTTATATGAACAAAGAGATAGATAAGTTAGCTTGGGTATATCTTAAAGAGGGCAAACTTTTAGTTGCTCGATCGAAAAATAAGGCGACATTTTATATACCTGGCGGAAAACGAGAACAGGAGGAAACAGATGAGCAAGCATTGGTTAGAGAAATTAAAGAAGAAGTTTCGGTCGATTTAATACCTGGCTCTATTCAATATGCACAAACATTCACTGCACAGGCTGATGGAATAAAAGCAGACGTGAATGTCAGGTTAACTTGTTATTTTGCTGATTATAAAGGTGAACTTAAGGTTGATGCAGAAATTGAAGAAATTATTTTCATAGGTGTTCAGGATAAATCAATGTGCTCAATCGCTACTATTAAGTTAATAGCCTACATTCTGTACAATTTTATAAAAAACAAATAATTAAAAACAACTTTAATAACATGTAGTTAAGCGGATTTTTATATAAAGTTCGAAAATTGACCAATAATGGCAATTTTAAATAAACTTATATTTATCAATTGATTATAAAACACACAAATACATGGCTACATTTTATGGCTTTTAAAGTCATTTAAATCAATATCTTAAGTGTGCGGAATGTAGGTTAATAGAGTGGCTTAAAGAACAAAAACTGATGAAGTAGAGTGATACATTTAAGTTTTTATATCATTCAATTTTTTCTGTGCTGTGTAAAATATATCAATCGCACAAAGCGAAAGGCGATGAAGGGAAAATAGTTGTTTGGTATCAAAAGTGAATTATGTTTCAAGTCATTTAAAATGGCGTATTCAAGACTGATCTTAATGCGGTAATTGGTTTAAAAAATACAGGTGTATGATCATAAAAATACTCGACGATTAATATTTTAATATGTTAGTGTTTATTAAAATGAACACTAACGTATTTTATTTATGACGGTAATGGCATGAATCAAACAATAATAAATCACTTCCATTCGTGGGGTTATCAGGCTTTTAAATATCTTATATATACCTTATTGGCATTTAACGTTTACTTATTTTTCCAGGAGGAGTGGTTAGCGAGTAACGTTATTTTTGAAGCGGGTCTATCATTTGATACATTGATTAAAGGTTTTTCATCGACCATAGATACAGCGGCATGGCTGGTTTTATTATTATTGTTTGAACTGGAAACTTATGTCCTGGATGATGATAAAATAACTGGCTCAGTTAAAAGGAGTCTTCATGGTGTGAGGGCTTTGTGTTATTTAATTATTATTTATGCTTTTTATGGTTACCTCTCTAAAGTTGGTTTATTAGCCCAATTTGTTCCTCACCAAATTTCAGACTTATGTACCTTAGCTTCTGACTGGAAGTTCATGGAAACCCTTAATGTTTATACTCCATTTACTACAGAAAATTGCCTGGTATTTTCAAAGGCGAGTACTGAATTTTTTGTTTACTCAGATTTTAAGGTTATTGCCAGTGCGACAACATTATCTGATACAAAAATGCTATCCTGGGTTGATGTTATAAACTCGGGTGCTTGGTTATCGGTGGTGTTAATGCTGGAAATTGATGTTCGTATGCAACTGAGTCATGTAAAAAAAGCTCAACTAAAAAGAGTGTTGTGGGATAAGTATAATATTTATGTGAAAGTTATTGTCTATGGAATTTTGTTACTCGCTGCTATTTATTGGGGGGTTACTGGCAATTTTATAGAATTTTGGGATGCTTTTTTATGGTTACTGGCATTTGTATTAATTGAAATGAACATGTTTGAATGGCAGGCGGAGATAGCAGACAAAAATAAAGTTATTTAGCTAACCTTCGGGATGGGCAATCGCTAGTGTTCATTCCGAACACTAGCGATTAACTGAGACGTTCTGATAATAATTTAGTTTGATGTACTGCACCGTTAATCTGGTAAGGATGGTGTTTGCTGAGTAAAGCTTATTTGATCAAGTTTGTCGATAATTTCTGATGCTTCTGTCAGTACTTTACGTAAAATTTGTACCATTTCTTTTAATTCATCCGGTCCGGCAATTAATGGAGGTGATAATTGAATAACAGGGAAACCTCTATCATCAGTACGACACATTAGGCCAGCTTCAAATAGTTTAGGTGATAAAAATTGGAACAAAATCATTTCTGCTTCTTCATCATTAAAGGTTTCTTTGGTTACTTTGTTTTTCACTAACTCAATACCAAAGAAATAACCTGCTCCCCGAACATCACCAACAATAGGTAAATCGTACAAACCTTCGAGTAGCTCACGAAATAGTGGCTCATTTTTTCTGACATTACCTAAAATATCTTCTCTTTCAAATATCGCCAGGTTTTCTAATGCCGCAGCACATGAAACCGGATGACCGCCAAATGTTATACCGTGTAAGAAAGCTTTGTTCTCTTCAAGGAAAGGTTCCATTAAGAAGTCCCGACAAATCATTGCGCCCATGGGGGAGTAACCACTGGTAAGCCCTTTTGCACAGGTAATAATGTCAGGTAAATAATCATAGCGCTCGGCACCAAACATATAACCTAACCGGCCAAAGGCGCAAATAACTTCGTCTGACACTAACATGACGCCGTATTTGTCACAGATTTTTCTTACTTCCTGAAAGTAACCTTCCGGAGGAACAAAACATCCGCCGGAGTTTTGTACTGGTTCTAAAAATACAGCCGCAACAGTATCCGGCCCTTCAATTTCTATGGCACGTTCAATATCCATCGCACATTTTTTACCGAAGCTTAAACTCGTATCGTCTTCAGTCATGTGGCGGCTTCGGTAAGCATCAGTATTTTCTACATGACGAGCTCCGGGTACTAAAGGCTCGAAGACATTTTTTATACTGGTTAGGCCATTAATAGATAAAGCACCCATTGTTGCGCCGTGGTAAGCCAAGTTACGGGAAATAACTTTATAACGTCGATGCTGACCTTTTTCCGTATAATATTGACGAATAAGTTTCCAGGCTGATTCTACCGCTTCTGCACCACCTGTTGTGAAAAACACACGGTTTAGATCGCCCGGTGCTAGTTCTGCAATTTTGGTCGCTAGTTCAATTGCTGGTTTATGGGCGTAACTCCAGAGAGGGAAAAAGGCAAGTTCTTCTGCTTGTTTTGCCATTGCTGCTGCGATTTCTTTTCGACCATGACCGACTTGTGTCACGAATAACCCTGCAAGGCCATCAAGATATTTATTACCTTTATCATCAAAAACATAACAGCCCTCACCCTTTGTTATTACGGGGACGTCGTGCTCTTTGTATGTGCCCATGCGAGTAAAGTGCATCCAAAGGTGACGGCGGGCTTGTTCTTGTAGTTTTGCGTTTGTCATTAAATTCCCCCAATTTTATATTTAGTTGATAGACCATTTATATTAAATAACTAATTTCACTATTTTTTGGACTTTAAAGGCAATATTTTGTTGCTGAGTTTAAGTGTTTTAAATAAACAGTAGTGTTCGATATACTTTACACCTATTTGAGGAAATGTACATTTTTATCTATGAACAAAATATTTCAGAAAGCTAGTGTTGAATTTACTTGAGTTTGAAGGCTTTTATGGTTTTAGTCGAATGAAAGTAACTATAGTTACTTTATGATTATTTACTTAAAACAGTACTGTTAACCGCTTTTTATGTGATATATATTCAAAAGTGTAAATTATATAAAACGACCATGTCTTAATTAATGACTTGTGCGGAGTCATCGTTATATAATGCGAACTCTGCAGTTAAAAAACCAGAAACAGTTAGTTATTGAATATTATTCTTTCCTCGATTTAATCTGAAGAATCTAGGATAATAATGGCCGTTTAAACAATGTACGAACAACCCAAATTGAGGGAATTTAAGTGGACGTAGGAAAAAAACTTAAGTCGATACGATTGCGAAGAAATATTTCTCAACGCGAACTTGCGAAAAGAGCCGGGGTAACTAACAGCACTATTTCTATGATTGAAAAAAATAGTGTAAGTCCGTCTATCAGTTCATTAAAAAAAGTTTTAAATGGTATACCTCTCTCATTAGTTGAATTTTTTTCTGATGATTTTGACAGTGAAAAAAACCAACAAGTTGTTTATAAACAAGAAGAGTTAATGGACATTAGTACTGGTGATGTTCATATGCACTTGGTGGGTAAATCATTCCCTCGCCGACAAATGACTTTTTTGATTGAAACATACCCTCCCGGCGCAGATACAGGAATGGAAATGTTGCAAAACGATTCCGAAGAAGGGGGTTATGTGATCGAAGGTAAAATTGAACTCACGGTTGGTGATGAAGTTTTTATTTTAAATGCGAATGATAGTTACTACTTTGATAACAACAAACAACATCGTTTCAAAAACATATTTGATACAGTTTGTAAAATAGTGAGTGCAACCACCCCTAGTAACTTTTAGCTATGTCAGTTGTTTTAGTCAGGAGTTAGTTTACAAATTTCTGATCAACTCATACTACTACATCAGAAAAGTAGTATGAGATAACCTGTTACTTACTTAGCGGTCAATTACTTAGCTGGTCAATTACTTATCCAGCCCGCCCAAACATAAATATTTAATTTCTAAATAATCATCTAAACCGTATTTAGAACCTTCGCGACCATTACCCGACTGCTTAATACCACCAAATGGTGTCGCGGCATTTGAAATTAAACCTTCGTTAATGCCTATCATGCCGAACTCAAGCCCTTCAGCTACGCGCCAGATACGACCAATATCCCGGGAATAAAAATAGGCCGCTAAGCCAAACTCTGTGTTATTTGCCATTGCAATTACCTCGCATTCATTTTTAAAAGAAATGATTGGAGATACCGGGCCAAATATTTCGTTATGAGCAATTGGCATATCATTAGTAACATTAGTTAAAACAGTTGGTTGGTAAAAACTTTCATTCTCACCTTGTTTACCACCCAGAACAACTTTAGCGCCGGCAGCAACAGAATCTTTTACTAGTTTTGCTACATCGGCAACGGCATCTGAGTTGATCATTGGGCCAATAGTTACCCCCTTGGTTAAACCATTACCAATTTTAAGTGCATCTACTGCAGCGACAAACTTTTCAGTAAACGCTGTTAAAACATTTTCTTGTACAAAAATACGGTTAGTACAGATACAAGTTTGTCCGGCATTGCGGTATTTTGATACCATAGCGCCGGAAATTGCTGCATCTATGTCAGCATCATCAAACACGATAAATGGTGCATTGCCACCTAATTCCATTGAAACTTTTTTTACTGTGGTTGCACATTGGCGGATCAAGGCTTTGCCAACGGGAGTAGAGCCCGTAAAGGTAAATTTAGAAACATCGGGGTGCTCAGTTAATATTTTGCCCATTCCGTGAGCATCATCACCAACCACCACATTAAAAACCCCGGCAGGAATACCAGCTCGTTCAGCCAGCTCTGCCATAGCCAGTGCCGACAGTGGTGTTTGTGTTGCCGGACGAACAACAAAAGTGCACCCTGCCCCCAGTGCAGCAGCCGCTTTTCGGGCAATCATTGCATTAGGAAAATTCCATGGTGTGATCGCAGCAACAACACCTATGGGCTGCTTGATCACAATAATGCGTTTATCACCTGAAGGTGCAGGGATAGTATCGCCGTAGATCCGCTTACCTTCTTCGGCAAACCACTCAATAAAAGCGGCACCATAAGCAATTTCACCTTTGGCTTCAGCTAATGGTTTTCCTTGCTCTATCGTTAAAATTCGACTTAAATCATCTTGATGTTGCATCATCAAATTAAACCAATTTCGCATTAACGTTGAACGTTCATTCGCTGATTTTGACGACCACATTTTTAACGCATTTTTTGCGGCTTGCACGGCTAATTCAGTTTCTGCAATGCCCGCATTATTCACTCTGGTCACCAGTGCACCAGTAGCAGGGTTGATAACTTCGATTTCTGCGTGGGCCTCACTTGAACTTGCGTGCCATTTACCATTAATGTATGAACAATTCTTAACCAGTTGACCGTCTTTAATATCCTGCATGTGCTTTCCTTATTTTGCTTGTTTTCCCGATCAGGACTCTCAATTTAGAATAATAAGTTTTGAGAAAATTAGCTAATATTTAATCTAGAGGTTTGATGCAATACCGTGTTTAAAATAAATATTTAAACTTTATTCCTGTATTACGACTTCGGCCAATACCAAATCTACTGATCCCCGTATCTTCAACACCATCTTCGTAATTAAGTTCATCGGTAAGATTATAAATAAAATCTTCACCAAAGGCGCTGACTGAAACGGGTACTTCTTTTAAAGTTTGTGTTCTTTTTTTAGGACTTATGCTTACGTATGAGTTTCATTAAGTGTATAAAGCAATTCCTTGATTAATTTTAGAGTGTAATTAAATGGCTCTGTTGTAGATAATTGTTGTCCCTTCAAATGGAATTAAACTCAACCCTTATATCTAGGACTCTGTGACTAATTCTCGTTAAAAAACCAATTTATCGCCTAACCCTTTAAAAATAGGGGATTCATCGAGGGACAACAGTATTATGGAACAGAGCCAATTAAATACATAAATCTTGAATTGTCATCGCTTGCGCATGGATTTAGAACTTAACAACTAAAACCCAGATTCATCGAATCGAGTAGTTTTAACCATAATCCCCGCTTGCCACCCTTGGTGTCTGCTTTTACCAGCGCTTTTTGGGTGTACCTAACCCCAAACCACCGTAAAGGCTCGGGAACCCAAGGCTTAGGTTTCTTTTTAACAAATTGCATTTGAAGAATGTCGCTGGGTTGATAGCCAAGTAATTCTATTGCGATGCGGGCGCCAAACCGAGAAGCGGCGACACCTAGTCCTGTATAGCCGACAGTCCATGCTACACGGCCGTCAAATGCTTGTTTAGGCACCATGCAAAAGCGTGTTGAAGTTGCAATAATTCCACTCCATCTATGACTGAATTTTACGCCGGCAAGTTGTGGGAATGTTTCAAAAAATTCTTCAGCCAGTTGTTCGAAGCGTAAATCAACATCAGCATAATTATAGTCGGTGCCATTATTAAAATAATATCGTACAGCACCGCCACCACCCCAGGTGATACGGTTATCATGAGTCATGCGATAGTAATGAAACATATTGGCATGATTTCCCATCGCGTGACGGGTTTTATGCCAGCCAATGGCGGCAAGTTGAGTTTCGTTCAGTGGTTCGGTGGCTATTTGATAATCCCAAACCGGAATAATTGATTTTCTTAATTTGCTTAACGGGTTATGAAAAGCATTTGTAGCCATCAGTACTTTGTTGCTTTCAATGACAAAATAACCACAGTTCGACCGCATTTTATCTGATCCTAGCGGCTGAATGTCATTTAAACTGGTATTTTCAAAAATACGCACACCGAGTTTTAGTAAGGTAGCTTTGAGTCCCCAACAGATTCTGGCAGGATCTACTGTGCCATCCTGACCATTACGTCGCCATAACCCCGCTAAATAAGTGGGTGAATTAACCTGTGCCTGCATTGATTCTTTGTCAAACCATACGACATCATCGCCGGCTGCTTTTTCTTCTTCATAAGCCTGGCGTAAAGTTTTAACAGAACCTGGGTTGGTAGCGACTTCAGTTTCACCAACATGTTCATAATAGGCTTCAATATTGTATCGTTTGAGGGTATCGAGTAGCTCAGTCATATTTTGCTGACCAAGTTGATAAAGTAAATCGGCTTCGCCCGGAAAGTGATGATCAGTATTAGTGTCACCATGGGCTAAACTGGAATTTAAAAAACCGCCATTACGACCGGATGCACCATCCCCAACAAACGTTTTTTCGATTAAAATGATATCGGTTTCAGGTTTACGTTCTTTTACCTGAATTGCAGCCCATAAACCGGTAAAACCACCTCCAACTATAAGCAGTTCGCAGTTAACACTTTTTGATAAAGCAGGTAGTGCATCAGGGCGAACGTCTTGATCATGCCAGAGAGAACAATATTTTGAATCTTTTAGTGCTTCCAGATGGTGTTGCATAAATTTCTCAAGTTATTTTTTTTATGATATTTGTACTGGGTTGGTGTTTGCTGGACAAATTACTCCATTAGCTTGTAGAGGAAAGCATCAACCCGTTTGTTTTAATAGGCCATGTTTTAAAATGCCATATTTTAAAATGAATTGCTTTAAAATGCGGTTATTTG
>JABSOJ010000011.1 GCA_013216005.1 Alteromonadaceae bacterium
CGGGTGGAGTTTACCCTGCAACCAACTGTTACCAGTGGTCCGGTGCGCTCTTACCGCACCCTTTCAGCCTTACCTGTTCTATTTCGAAAAATAGCCATCGGCGGTCTTCTCTCTGCTGCACTTGTCGTGGGCTTGCGCCCCCCAGGCGTTACCTGGCACCCTGCTCATTGGAGCCCGGACTTTCCTCCCCCCACTGAATAAATTCAGCGAGCAGCGATTGTCTGGTCAACTCGGCGCGCATTCTACAACAACACGGCAAACAAGCCAATAATAATCTTTAATCTGAAGGCTAATTTCAAGAACTGCCAAAAAACTAAATACGATTATTCTGCATTAGCGATGCTAATTTATTTCATCGTTAAGGCTATATCGTATAGGGTGTTTTTCTTAACACCGTAAATATTCGCTGCAATAGCACAGGCCTTTTTGGGTGGTAATTCTGCAACTAACAATTTTAATGTTTCGATTATTTTAGGAGATATTGCGTTGGGATCAACTTTATGACCTTCAATAATTAATACCATTTCACCTTTAAGTTGATTGGGATCTTGACTGAGCCACTGATGCAGATTTGTCGCGCTGTCAGAATGAATGGTCTCAAAGGTTTTGGTTAACTCTCTGGCGATAACCACATACCGATCACCGCCAAGGACTTCAATAATATCAGCAATAGTATCTATCGCCCGACGTGGGGCATCATAAAAAACCATGGTTCTTGTTTCGTTGGCAAGCGCCGCTAAAGTAGTTTTTCGTGCGCCTGACTTTGATGGTAAAAAACCTTCAAACGTGAATCTATCTGTTGGCAACCCCGCACATGATAAAGCAGCGATAGCTGCACAAGCGCCCGGAATTGGACTTACTGATAAACCAAGCTGACGGCAATGACGCACTAAATGAAAGCCGGGGTCACTGATCAGTGGCGTGCCTGCATCCGAAACCAAAGCAACGCTTTTTCCTTCCTTTAATAAATCAGCAATTTGATCCTGACGTTGACGCTCATTGTGATCATGCAACGATAACGTTTTATTTTTAATTGAAAATGCCGACAATAATCTTCCTGTGTGACGGGTATCTTCACACGCAATAACATCGACCTGAGTCAATATATCTATTGCTCTTTGGCTAATGTCACCTAAATTTCCTATCGGTGTTGCCACAATATATAACGTACTAGCATTTAGTTGAGAAGATGACATTTTTTATTGGCTTTTGTTGAGTCTTAAGTAGATGAAGTTTATTATAAACTCAACTTAAAACGTACGGATTTTTTCACTGGTGAGCAAAACTAATTATTTATCTCCATTTACCCATATAATTTCAGTCATTTGTATTGCCTGTTTATTAGCTAGCTGTGCTGGTAATAAACAAAGTGCTACTTCGAAAACAACAACACAAAATGACAATAGCTATTTATTGTCTCAAAAGGATTATATCTCGGCACAGCATTATCTAAACCAAGCTCAGACTGAAACGAACCCTGATCAAACTTTGGCATTATTAATAAAATCGAGTGAGCAGTTGATAGTTGAAAAAGATTATACTCGCGCACTTTGGTTAGCAAACCAATTATCGGTACTCTTACCTCTCAAAAAAACAAAAACGGGCATATCACAATTTTCTAACAGCAAAACTCAAAACCAAGCTCACAACCAATCTAACAATCAATCTCACATCCAATATCACAATCAAGCTTATAAATTAGCACTTGTAAAAGCAGCAAGTTTAATGGCTTTGAATGAAAATGAACTTGCTTATGAACAACTGCTATTGGCAGATAACTTTCATTCTATCGCTGCTAACGCTCATCAAATGAGCTATTTTAAAATGCTTGGTTTACTACAACAATTCAGAAAATTAACGTTAGCTTCAATAGATGCAAAACTGCGAGCATTCTCCCTTCAGTCAACAACTCAACCTTACCAATTTAATGAATTAGACGATATAGACCAACTTTGGCAGCAGCTCAGTCAATTATCACAATGGCAACTCAATCAGCTTAAGTCACTAAATCCGCCCCACATTAAAGGTTGGTTTCAATTAGTTAATTACGCTCATAAATTTGGTAGTGATCAGCAAAAGTTTTCACGCTACCTCAATCAGTGGCACAGGAAATATCCTGACCATCCAGCTAAAAGCGTCGTGAATGACTTGTTAGATGAAAATTCTATCAGCAATAATTCCGTCCAGTTAAACCAACTGAACAATTCAAATAATATTAATAACATTGCTGTAATTTTACCTTTGTCAGGTAAGCAAAAAGTCGCTGGAACTGTTGCTCAACAGGGGATCTTAGCGGCTTTTCAGAATGATACTAACAAAACTTTGCATTTTATTGACGCAAACAAGTTAGATATGACAACGTTAAAAGCGTCATTTGATCACTTAGCTATCGATTATGTAATAGGACCTTTGCTTAAACCTCATGTGAAAGCTTACCTCGCACAAACTGAGTTAACACTTCCTACTTTATTGTTAAATTTACCCAATAAAACCTTAATTGAGCGATCATTGCAAAAAAGTTATGGCTTATTACCCCATCAAGTTGCTCTATCTATGCGCCGGGAAGATGAAGCTGTACAAGCGGCTACCACCTTAAGTCAAAAACAATATCAACAGCCATTAATATTAAGCCACCAAGATAATACCAGTAAACGCATCACTAAAGCCTTTACTCAGCAATGGCAACTTATTACGGGTAAATTACCTGAGACTGTTTACGTGGCTAAGGGTGAAGAAACACAAGACAAGCTAAAAGAAAGTTTGGATGTTTTGCTAAGTGAGGAACGAATCGATGATTTACAGTTAAGAGTCAAACAGACCTTAAAAACTGAAACTCGAAATCGACGTGATGTAGATATGATTTATTTAGTGGGTTCAGCTAAACAAACCCGATTATTAAAACCTTACATCGATGTAAACATCAGCCCTTTTGCTGAACTTATTCCTATTTATGGTAGTTCTTTGAGCCATAGTTCAGCGGTTGATACAAGTGATAAACGAGATTTGACCGGATTGGTTTTTACTGAAATACCCTGGTCGTTAAGCAGCACACAACAAAATAAGCAACTTGCTCAAATTAGTCATCAATTATGGCCTAACCGCAGTGATAGTTTACAACGCTTTTTCGCCATGGGATTCGATAGTTATTCTATTTTAGATAAAATTTCTCAGATGAAAAACAAGTCTTATATTCGCCATTTTGGGCAAACTGGCGTTTTAAAGCTAAACTCAAATAATATCCTCACCCGTAGTTTATTATGGGGACGTTATCAAAAAGATAAGGTACACGAAATTGCTATGGAATAAGGATCCATCTACTCAGGCTCCAACAACGAGAGAAATTGGTCAAAGCACGGAAGCAATTGCTGCTGACTATTTGCGTACTAATGGCTTAAAATTTAAAGCAAAAAACTTTCAAAGTCGTCAAGGCGAAATTGATTTAATTATGCTGGATGGCAATACTTGGGTTTTTATTGAAGTAAAATATCGTAAAAATACCACTTATGGCGGAGCAATCGCCGCAATTTCAAACACGAAGATACAAAAAATTAGGCGATGCACTGAATTTTTTCTGCAAAAGCATGGTTTAAATGAATATAATACCCAATGTCGATTTGATGTAATTACTTTAGAAGGTAATATAAACCATCCCCAAATTACTTGGCTGAAAAATGCCTTTTAACGGAGTTCTGTATTAATGTTAGAGCGGATCAAAAGTAACTTTACCGAAAGCATTCAAACCAAAATTTCTGCAAGTGAAGAGCTTGCCGGACCAATTGAACAAGCAGGCATGATCATGGTGCAAAGCTTATTATCAGGTAATAAAATTTTGGCTTGTGGTAATGGAGGCTCTGCTGGTGATGCACAGCACTTTTCAGCTGAATTGCTTAACCGCTATGAAACGGAGCGTCCCAGCTTACCGGCAATAGCATTGACAACGGATACTTCAACGTTAACCTCAATAGCTAATGACTACCACTTTGACGAAATTTTTTCTAAACAACTTCGTGCGTTAGGAAACAATGGTGATGTATTACTGGCTATTTCCACCAGTGGTAATTCACGAAACGTTATTAAAGCAATTGAAACTGCAGTTTCCCGGGATATGCCAATTATCGCTTTAACTGGCGGAGATGGCGGAGATATTGCGGGTTTACTTGGTGAATCTGACGTGGAAATTCGCGTTCCTTCTAGTAGAACTGCAAGAATTCAGGAAGTACACTTATTGATAATCCATTGTTTATGCGACATTATTGATACCACCTTATTTCCACAAGCGGAGGCTTAAATGAAATTACTTAAAGCGGCTGCGATTACGTCTATGTTAGCTGGTATTAGCTTGTTACAGGGGTGTATAGCAGCTGCCGTGGTTACTATTGTTGGCGGAGCCACTGTGGCAAATGACCAACGTTCATTAGGTAATCAAATAGACGATCAAAAAATAGAAATTGTTGCACATAACGAATTAGCGAAAGAACAAAACCTTGTTGATAATACTAACTTACAAGTAGTGAGTGTGAATGGCAGTGTGCTTATTGTTGGTCAGGCACCTAACACTTATTTACGTGACCATGCAATTAAAACCTTGAATAAGGTAAGTGGCATTGTGCAAATCCATAATCAAATTCGCATTGGAAATATTGTTTCAATTGCTACGCGAACCAATGATATATGGTTAACATCTAAAGTTAAAGCGGCTTTAATCGCTAAAGATGGTTTATTGAATAAGGGTGGATTGGATTCGTCAAATGTTAAAGTGATCACTGAAAATGGTGAAGTATTCTTAATGGGTTTAATGACAAAAACTGATGCAAATATTGCCGTGGATATTGCCCGTAATGTTGGTGGCGTAAACCGCGTATTCAAAATATTTGAATATCAAGATTAAATACCAAGAATTACTAAAAACCAAGAGACAACCTCGCCGTTCTTTCACATCGACTTACAAAGATGTATTAATGCAGCAAAGGCATGAATGCCTAAGAACTCCCATGTGATCACGGCATACGTACATCCCTGTACATAAAAAAAGCAAGTTCAATACTTGCTTTTTTTATCATCAAAGAGTCAAAACAATTTATTTAATAACTGTCAGACTGGGTCTACCTTTCGCTTTAGTTTTTGGCTTAGTACCAACCTCAGCTGAAGCTGGATTTTCATTTGAAACAACTGAAACACCAGCAAGGGTAACACCGGTTGCTTTAGTCTCAGTTTCTGACTCAGGATGTTCAATCACTAATGATGTTCCTGCCCCATTTTCTTTCGCATAAATAGCAGCAACAGCGCCGTAAGGAACAACAATATGCTCAAGCTTCCCACCAAAACGGGCACTCAATTCTATATGCTCGGATTGTAAGGCGATGCTACCAACAGCTCCACCGGAAATATTTAAGACAATTTGACCATCATTTACATACGACATAGGCACTAAAACGCCATATACGTTTACATCAACAACAATGTATGGGGTTAGCTCATTATCAGAAATCCAATCATAAAAAGCCCTGACGATGTAGGGCTTATTAGAGGTCATATCACTGGCCATTAAACTGGACTACCAAAACGTAATTCACGTTCAGCTTCTGTTAGTGATGCTTGAAAAGATTCACGTTCAAACAATTTCAACATATAAGTTTTTAACTCTTTAGAACCTTGGCCTTCTAGCTCAATACCGAATACAGGTAAACGCCATAATAATGGTGCTAAATAACAGTCAACTAAACTAAATTCTTCACTCATAAAATAGGGTGCTTCATTTAATACAGGTGCAACACTTAATAAACTTTCTTTCAGTTCTTGACGCGCTTTTTGAGCTGCATCTGCCGGACCACTTAAAATGGTCTTAGCCAAACTATACCAATCTTGCTCAATACGGTGCATCATCAAACGACTACGACCACGAGATACAGGATAAACAGGCATCAAAGGCGGATGAGGAAAACGCTCATCTAAATATTCAATAATGATTTTTGCTTCATACAAAGCTAATTCACGATCAATTAAGGTTGGCACTGTGCCATATGGATTCAAATCAAGTAAGTCTTCTGGCAAGTTAGCCAGATCAACCAAATGAATATCTACGCCAACACCTTTTTCTGCTAATACGATACGTGTTTGATGACTATACATATCATCTGCATGTGAGTATAAATTCATCACAGAGCGTTTATTTGCAGCTACGGCCATTATGCCTCCAATTTTAACTTATAAAAATGAACAAAGGGTATTAATAACACCTGTATTAATACCCCTGAAAAATAATATCTACTTCGATTACTTAGTGAATGTCTCGCCAATATTCTTTTTTAAGTAAATAAGAAAGGATAAAGAAGATAAATAGGAAACCAAGAACCCAGTACCCCATACTTTCACGTTCCAGCTTACTAGGCTCACCAACATATTCTAAGAAGTTTGCTAAATCACGTGAAAATACGTCATATTCTTCTTCTGTCATTGAACCGCCAACAGCCGGTGTTAAATTACCATGTTCATCAATACCACGCACACCTTGCAAACCTTGCAATACATGTGGCATACCTACGTCTGAAAATACTTTGTTGTTCACGCCAAATGGACGTTCACTATCAAGGTAAAAAGAACGCAAATAGGTATAAATATAATCTGCACCTGGTTTCAACCGAGCTTCTAACGTTAAATCTGGTGGCGCAGTACCAAACCATTTAGCCGCATCTTTCGCAGGCATGGCGTTAGTAATATGATCGCCTGGTTTCTGACCATTCAACAAGTACTTTGCCATACCTTCTTCTTCACTGATACCTAAATCAGCAAAAGTACGGTTATAACGTTGATACTGTAATTGGTGACAACCTAGACAATAACTGACATATGAATCAAAACCACGTTTAAGTGATTCTTTATCAGTTAAATCATTGCCCGCTTTATCTAAATGTACACCACCACCAGATGCTAAAGCAAGCATCGGCAAAAGAGCGAATATAACTAAAATAAATTTTTTCATTATCCTGAAATCCTCTCTGGAACCGGCTTAGTTTTTTCATTCTTACTGTAGAACCACAGCGCTACAAAAAAGCCAAAATAACCGAAGGTTGCTACAGTACCAATTAAATTATAAACAGGCGTCGCAGGTAGCGTACCTAATACACCTAGTACGACAAAACAAATTGCAAACTGAATAAGGTTAACTAAATGTGCTGTACTACGATACTTCATTGATTTAACTACACCGCGATCAAACCATGGCAATAAGAACAACACAATAATCGCAGAGAACATACAAATAGCACCTAATAATTTATCAGGTATAATACGTAAAATAGTATAAAACGGTCCAAAATACCAGACTGGTGCGATATGCTCAGGAGTTTTCAAACCGTTAGCTGGTTCAAAGTTTGGCGCTTCCATAAAGTAACCGCCGCCTTCCGGAGCAAAGAACATCACCCAACAGAAAACAATCAAGAAGCCCGCTACACCCATAATATCTTTCACAGAATAATAAGGATGGAAAGGTATCGCATCAACAATATCGTATTTATCAGTATATTGTTTATGGAACTTAAATTTACTTAATTCTTCAGGTTTAATGCTTCCTTTAGGTTTCTTGACATCAATACCTTCCGGATTATTAGAGCCCACTTCGTGCAAGGCTAGAATATGCAAGAATACCAAAATAACTAAAACCAAAGGCAATGCAATAACATGCAAGGCGAAGAAACGGTTCAACGTTGCGCCTGAAATAACGTAATCACCACGTATCCATAATGTCAGGTCATCACCAATAATCGGCACAGCACCAAAGAGCGAGATAATAACCTGAGCTCCCCAATACGACATATTACCCCAAGGTAATAAATAACCCATGAAGGCTTCAGCCATAAGCACCAAGAAGATCAACATACCGAAGATCCACAGTAATTCACGTGGTTTTTGATATGAACCATACATTAAGCCACGCATCATGTGCATATAAACTACGATAAAAAATGCAGAAGCACCCGTAGAATGCATATAACGCAATAACCAACCATAATCAACGTCACGCATGATGTATTCGATTGAAGCAAATGCCCCTTCACCAGAAGGCTCATAGTTCATGGTCAACCATATACCAGTAACGATTTGGTTAACTAAAACCAACATTGCCAGTGAACCGAAAAAATACCAGAAATTAAAGTTTTTTGGTGCTGGATATTGTGCTAAATGCTTATTCCAAGCATCTGTCACAGGTAAGCGTTTATCAATCCAGCCCATGAAATCAGTAAATAATTTTACTAGCATTAGACTTCTCCTTGACCTACACCGATTAACAAGGTGTCTGCAGTTGGGAATGAATGCTCAGGAACCACTAAGTTTAACGGTGCTGGAACACTTTGAAATACACGACCAGCCATATCAAACATAGAACCGTGACATGGACAGTAGAAACCGTTGACTACACCTTCTACTTTCTCACCAAAATCGCCTTTGTGATAAGTAGGTGCACAACCTAAATGAGTACAAACACCTAAAGCAACCATAAATTCAGGTTTAATTGAACGATGAGCATTAGTTGCATAAACTGGTTGTTGTTCTTCAAGTGATTCAGGATCTTTTAATTGATCTGTATGCTTAGCCAAATCGGCTAACATTTTATCACTTCGACGTACCACATAAACAGGCTTACCTCGCCATGCAGCACGAATTAATTGACCCGGCTGTATTTTACCTACATTGACTTCTACTGGAGCACCCGCCGCTTTCGCGCGAGCACTAGGATTCCAGGAACCAATGAAAGGAACAGCCACACCGGCAACACCAACCCCGCCAACAACTGCTGTAGCAGCTGTTAGAAAGCGTCGACGACCGTTATTTACAGGCGCATTGCTCATTCATAATCTCCAATTATTATTTTATTTCTACAAATTCGACTTTTAGGCTTAGATTTCTTACTTTCATAAGCGAAATAGCTTTTCACACGATCAAACTAGTGACAAAAAAATTTTTACGATGATAAAGAAATAAGGTGTTTTTTACAAGGGAATTCGCTAGTTATCCGGGGGGAATTGTAAAATAGCGAGAAAATATAAGGAATGCTCGAAAATTTTCTACAAAGACTAATTTTAATGCTGGTTTCAGTGAAATAAACGACAAATTGGAGACATAAAAAAACCGACATAAAGTCGGTTTTTTGAATCGATAAGTAAAATCTTAACGTTTTGAGAATTGTGGCTTCTTACGAGCTTTATGAAGACCAACTTTCTTACGTTCAACTTTACGAGCATCACGGGTAACGAATCCAGCTTGACGTAGACCACTACGGAAAGTTTCATCAAACTCCATTAATGCACGAGTAATACCGTGACGAATAGCACCGGCTTGACCAGAAATACCACCACCAGTTACAGTGATGTTAAAGTCAAACTTTTCTGACATTTCAACTAATTCTAATGGTTGACGAACAACCATACGAGCAGTTTCACGTCCGAAGTATTCAGTGATATCACGTTTATTAATTGTGATAGTACCTTTACCAGCCTTCATGAACACACGAGCAGTTGAGCTCTTGCGACGACCAGTACCGTAATATTGATTATCAGCCATTGCTTAAAGCTCCAAAGGTTGTGGTTGTTGTGCTGTGTGAGCATGCTCAGGACCAGCAAATACTTTTAACTTACGGTACATTTCACGACCTAAAGGACCTTTAGGAAGCATGCCTTTTACAGCAAATTCAAGTACACGTTCCGGTGCTTTTTCAATTAGCTTTTCAAAGCTGATTTGCTTAAGACCACCAGGGAATTCAGTATGCGAGTAGTAAATTTTACCTTTCGCTTTGTTACCAGTTACTTTAACTTTCTCAGCATTAATAACAACGATATAATCGCCAGTATCAACATGAGGAGTGTATTCTGGCTTATGCTTTCCGCGTAAACGGCTAGCGATTTCAGTAGCGATACGTCCTAAAGTTTTATCTTCAGCGTCCACTACAAACCATTCACGTACTACGCTTTCTGGTTTAGCTACAAAAGTTTTCATTAAAAAACCCAAATTTAAAATTGTTACACTAATAACAATCCTACATAAAACATCTTCTAACAATACGTTATTAAAACAATATGTTATTAAAAGAAACCTGTAAAATTGTCGGTTAAATTAGACCACGCATTACCCCTTCGAGTATCGAGTCTATCGCTGCCACTTGCTCAATAAATAATCAGTAATAAACAAATAACGAGCTTTTGTAACGCAGGGACCGCGCATTATACTGGAATCAAAATAAAAGATCACGCCTATTTTTTAATCTTTTCAAAATACCAATCGCCGATTGCTAACACATCAAACTAGACAATAAAAATCAATAACTTAATCAAGGTATTAGCTAAAACATACATTAAGGTAAATGCTCACTTGCTAAATATTCATGTGATTGCATTTCCTGTAATCGACTTAAACAACGTTTAAATTCGAATTCTAATCTGCCACCACGGTATAAATTTTCCAGCGTTACCTCTGCAGACATGATTAATTTGACATTTCGCTCATAAAACTCATCAACTAATGCAATAAATCGTCGGGTAGCATCATCATTTTCTGCGTGCATTTGCGTAACGTTTGCCATTAATACAGTATGATAAAACCGACTTATCTCCATATAATCACTCTGACTACGTGCACTTTCGCATAATACTGAGAATTCAAAAATCACCACTCCATCTGCTTCTGCAATAGTAGGAACTTCTCTGTGGTTAATTTCTATCGTTTTTCCCTGTTGTTTTGACTCACCAGAAAGCTGAGTAAAGTACAAATGTAAATTATCATTTGCCTGCTGATCTAAAGGGTGATGATATATTTCAGCTTGTTCCAAAGTTCGCAAACGATAATCAACACCACTATCAACATTAATCACTTGTGTATATTCATTAATAAGTTTTATAGCGGGTAAGAACCGCTCCCTTTGCAGACCATTTCGATACAGTTCATCGGGAATAATGTTTGATGTCGCGACCAAAGTGACATTATGTGAAAACAATTCCTCAAATAATGTGCCTAAAATCATCGCATCAGTAATGTCTGAAACAAAAAATTCATCAAAACAAATAATGCAGGTTTCATTGGCAAAACGTTTAGCAATTATTTTTAGAGGATCGGATTGTCCCGTTAACGTTTTTAATTCGTCATGCACCCGATGCATAAACCGATGAAAATGTACACGCATTTTATTCTCAAACGGTAAGCATTCAAAAAAGGTATCCATAAGATAGGTTTTACCACGGCCTACACCTCCCCATAAATATAACCCTTTTATCGGTGCTGACTCCTGTTTCGCATAAACTTTTTTCCATCTGTTTAATACTTTTTTAAAACCAGAAACCGCCACTGGTTTTTTTTGCAGATCTTCGAACAAACGCTGTAAATTTTTTACTGCATTTTCCTGTGCTGCATCAAATTGAAAATCATCTCGGGTTAAATCTCGGTTATACTTATCAATAGGTGAAAGTTTAATCATTTAATGGCCATTTTAACTATTGCGCTTGAAAAAATAAAAATTGTAGACATATTCACTATATAGGGAATAAAAAGCGCGTTATCATTTATTGCTATTTTCTCTAATTTTTAACGTTAACACAACGAAAGAAAGCAACCAAAACTCAACGATAGTTCAACAACAGCAACAAAGAAGGTAACCCAGTATGACTGTAGTAATAGGATTAATCATTTTCATTGTTGGCGGCATTGCCGGATTTATAATTAATAAAATTTCATCAACATCATCACAAGAGCATAAAAAGCTAGCAGAGCAAGCCTCTCAAAGTGAAGAAGATTTAGCGCAATATAAACTTGACGTTGCCAAGCATTTAGATAGTTCAGCAAAATTACTCGAACAAATGAATTCCACTTGCCAAACAGCAATGAAACAGATGGCTGAAAGTACAACCTTATTGCAACAAGCAACGACAACCGAATCTATACATATGCCATTTTTTTCAAAAGAAACTCAGGAACAATTAGCTGAAACCGTCACATTACGTCATCAGAAAAAAACAGCCCTGACATCAGAGCGTATTACCGAAGCACCACTAGACTACTCTAATAATCCGAGTGGCTTATTTGTTGACAAGAAACAAAGTGTTACAAATGTAGAATAAGCTATTCAGGAACTTAGTTGTTAATGTTGGGTCTGTTGTTTTATCCATTAAAAAGAGTAGAGATAAATATGAATAAACTTTCCGTATTAGTCAAAGCAGCACTCATATCTAGCAGCATTGCCCTTGCTAACATGCCGGCCTATGCAAATTTGCCTTTAGAAATAAATGGCCAAATTATGCCAAGCTTGGCTCCTATGCTGGAAGGCGTAACTCCAGCCGTAGTGCTTATTTCAGTTAAAGGAACTCATAAAGTCCAACAACAAGTACCTAATGCATTTAAGTTCTTCTTTGGTGAACCACGCCAAAATCCGTCTCAAGGACGCCAGTTTAGAGGTTTAGGCTCAGGGGTAATTATTGATGCTAAAGAAGGTTATGTGGTAACTAATAACCACGTTATTGATAATGCATCCGAAATCCTTATTACCCTTAAAGATGGACTTCAAATTGAAGCTAAGAAAATTGGCTCTGACGAAGCCAGTGATATCGCATTATTACAAATTAATACTAAAAACCTTCAGGAAGTTAAGATTTCTGATTCTGATACTTTACGTGTTGGTGACTTTGCCGTCGCTATTGGAAGCCCCTTCGGCCTAGGCCAAACAGTTACTTCCGGAATTGTGAGTGCTTTAGGACGCACAGGGCTAAATGTAGAAAATTACGAAGATTTCATCCAAACCGATGCTGCAATTAACAGCGGTAACTCTGGCGGAGCATTAGTAAATTTACGTGGTGAATTAATAGGCATTAATACGGCTATATTAGGGCCTAATGGCGGTAACGTTGGTATTGGTTTTGCCATACCCAGTAACATGGTAAGGAATTTAGTTGACCAAATCATCGAATTTGGTGAAGTTCGCCGTGGGATCCTAGGAGTATCTGGTCGTAGCGTAAATAGTGAAATTGCCAAAGCAATGGAACTTGGTACTAGTCAGGGTGGTTTCATTGAGCAGGTTGCTCCAGATTCTGCTGCTGCTGAGGCTGGTATTAAAGCTGGTGATGTAATTACAAAAGTTAATGGTAAATTAGTTAGATCATTTAACGAGTTACGTGGGAAAATAGGCTCAATTGGTGCGGGTAAAACGGTAAAAATCACGGTGATAAGTGAAGGCGATGAAAAAACCTTTAATGTTACACTTAAAAAATCTAAAACAGCTAATGTTGAACCATCAAGTATTCATCCAATATTTGAAGGTGCTGAATTAGAAAATAATAGTTCAGGTCAAGGCATTAATATTAACAGCGTAGCTGAAAATAGTCCTGCTGCAATACTTGGGTTAAGAGCCGATGATGTTATTACAGGTGTTAACCGCCAACGCATTAACAATGTTGCTGAATTACGTAGCTTCTTAAAAGAACATAAAGGTGTTTTTGCTTTGAACATAAATAGAAATGGCAGTAATTTATATATGATGGTTCGTTAATTAAGCAATAGTCAGAAAAACTTACTCTGTCGTATTCATTTACAAATTAAGGCTCACACAGTGAGCCTTAATTATTAGAAATTATTAATTTTTTTATGTTAGAATCACAAAAAAATAATTAAATACGTATCCCATTGAACATTATTAGCATGCTAAAATATATTATTCATTCCGCAAGTTATGGCGTTATGTTCGCTGTTGTTATATTGCTGTTATTTCCCCAATTACGTAGCAATAGCATATTAGCTTTGAATATTTTTCAAGCACCACCACCAGCACAAGCACTTTCTTATGCAAAAGCCGTTAATATTGCAGGCCCAGCGGTCGTTAATATTTACTCAACTGAAATTCAAACGACGCCAAGATACAACCGAAATCCCAGACAATCAATCAGATTAGGCTCTGGCGTTATAATGGAAAGCTCAGGATATATTCTGACAAATTTTCATGTTGTGCAAAATGCAAATCTTATTGAAGTTGTCATACAAAATGGTCAGACATATCCTGCAGAATTAATCGGATTTGATATTTATACCGACTTAGCAGTATTGAAAGTAAACGCTGTGAACCTACCAGTGATCCCACAAAATAAACAACAGGCATCTTTAGCTGGTGATGTCGTGCTCGCTATCGGTAACCCTCTGAATTTAGGCCAGACAGTTACTCAAGGTATTATCAGTGCAACTGGACGCAGTGGTTTAAGTAATACAAGCTATCAGGAATTCCTTCAAATGGACGCCGCAATTAATGAGGGAAATTCTGGCGGTGCGCTGGTTAATACGAATGGAATTTTAGTCGGCATAAATACAATAAAGTTTACCCAGTTGAACCCACAGCTTGATATTCAGGGGATATTTTTTGCGGTACCTTATCAATTAGCCTATAAAATAATGCAGAAAATTATAGAAAATGGACGTGTTGTTCGTGGCTGGCTCGGTGTTTCAGCAAGAGAATACCGACTCAATGTTAAAGGATTTGTCATAGATGAAATTACTGCCAGCAGCCCCGCTTCCATCGCAGGTTTGAAATCGGGTGATGTAATTTATCAAATTGGTGAGACCGAAATAACCAGCATCACTCAGGCACTTGATATTGTTGCTGAAACAAAACCAAATACTTCAGTTATATTTAAAATATACAGGGATAAACAACAATTTGATATTCCGGTGCTGATAATCGAAAACAAACTAATAAACTATAATTAGCAAAGCCACTTCACTGAAATTACAAATATTACATTACAAACTTTATCATTATTCCAAATGAAAAAAGTCCAAAAACAAAAAATCCCGTCTAAACGGGATTTTTCAATACTAAATCATCAAACCACAAGTCAAACCACCAATCAAACCACTCGTTACTGAATCCAAGTTAAATTAAGACGCTTTATATCTAACGATATTCGCGCCCAACGCTTGTAGTTTATCTTCAATACGCTGGTAACCCCGATCAATATGATAAATTCTGTCTACTTGAGTTTCCGTTTCTGAAACTAAACCCGCAATAACCAAACTTGCTGAAGCACGCAAATCTGTTGCCATCACTTGAGCTCCAGTTAATGTTTCAACACCAGTGACAATGGCTGTATGACCTTCAAGCGCAATATTAGCGCCCATACGTTGCAATTCAGGTACGTGCATAAATCGATTTTCAAATATAGTTTCAGTTACCGTTGCTGTACCTTCGGCTAAAACATTCAAAGTCATAAACTGTGCTTGCATATCCGTTGGAAAAGCGGGGTGTGGCGCTGTTCGCACATTTACAGCTTTTGGACGTTGTTGCATCGACAGCTCTATCCAATCATCTCCGATTGAAATAGTAGCGCCGGCCTCTTGTAATTTACTCAAGACTGCATCCAATGAACGGGGATCTGTATTCAAACATTTTACTTTTCCCTGTGTGACCGCCGCAGCAACAAGGAAAGTACCTGTTTCAATTCTATCAGGCATTACACGATAATGATCGCCATTTAATCGTTCTACACCTTCTATCGTTAATGTATCGGTACCAGCACCTTTAATATTTGCTCCCATAGCACTGAGGCAATGAGCTAAATCAACAATTTCAGGCTCTCTTGCTGCATTTTCAATAATAGTTACGCCATCAGCTAATGCGGCAGCCATCATCAAATTTTCGGTACCAGTAACACTGACGGTATCCATAAAAATAGTTGCACCAGACAAACGTCCAGTATTGCGAGCATTGATATAACCATTATCAACATCAATATCAGCCCCCATCAGCTTTAAACCTTGAATATGAAGGTTTACGGGTCTTGCTCCTATTGCACAACCACCAGGTAGTGACACTTCTGCATGTCCAAAACGTGCTAACAACGGACCCAGTACCAAAATTGACGCACGCATGGTTTTAACTAAATCGTAAGATGCCCGGCAATGAGCAATTTTGCTCGCATCAACGAGTATTTCATTATCACCAACCCATTGAGCTTTTGCACCCAATTGCGTCAGTAGTTTAAGCGTTGTTTCTATATCATTTAACCGGGGAACATTACTGATCGTAATGGGTGTTTCAGATAAAAGTGTTGCCATAAGTATAGGTAATGCAGCGTTTTTAGCACCCGATATGGTGACTTCACCACGTAGTGGTTTACCACCAATTATTTTGAAAGCGTCCAATAGTCTATTCTTTTTAAAGAGTGAAAAATTAATATAAGTGAATACAAATTACAGCGGTAAATTAAACATTTTTTCACGTTGCCATTGCGTCGTTGTAAAAGTTTTAATCATTACAGCATGTATGACTCCGTCATTAATCAATTGAGCTAACGGTGCATAAATTGTCTGCTGTTTTTTGACACGGCTTAAATCACCTAAAAAATCAGCAATTGCGATAACTTTACACTGTGAACCATCAAATTTAACATGTAGTTCATCAAGTTCAACTGCATCATTGATCTGTTTTTCAATTTCTACAACTTCCACGGTTTTCTCCAAATTAATTACTAAATTTTGCGGTATTATACTGCACTATTGGTAAAAATGTATCCACCGAGCATAATTTTGCGAGTTTCATTAAATCTGACGACAAATTAACAAAACTTAAATTGCAGGAATTAAAATTTGCTTGTTCTATTATAAATATTAACCAGGCTAAACCTGCTGTATCAACTTTAGTTACTTTCGATAAATCCAGTACCACCTTATCCTTTTTTAATAAAGCGCTGAATTTATTCTTATTTAATAATGTCACTGTATGTCTGGTCAACGGCCCTTCTAAAGAACCCCCTGATTCAGACAAATTAAAATGAAGCATACTTTTTACCTAACTGACCATACTTAACAAAATTTAAGCTGATTAAAAAACGATATTGCGCTGACTTTTTTCTTTCAATAACTCAGAAACATAAGGTAAACCTTTTTGGCGGATCAAACTACCTAACTCAGCCTGTTTACTATCAAGTAAACTTACGCCTTCAGCAACCATATCAAACGCTTTCCATTCTTTGGTTTTCTTGTTTTTTCTTACTTTAAAAGAAATATTGATATCTTTACGCCCTGGTTCAATAACCCGCGTATTAACTGCAAGGATCTTTGTCTTTGGTTTAATTTGTTTAGCTGGTTCAAATTCTACTAATTGTTTGTTGTACAAAGTAAACACTTGCGCATAAGACGTTATTAAATATTCACGAAAAACTTTAACAAATTCAGCCCGATCTTTTTCATTCGTTTTCTTAAAATTTTTACCAATTACCTTATAAGCTGAATATTTATAATTAATGTAAGGCATCAACTCTTCTCTGACAATAATTTTCAGCAAATTAGGATTCGCTCGAATTGCGTTATGCTCATTAGCAAAACGATCAAAAGTTAATCTCGCCACCTTTTCGATCATTTCATAAGGGTTTTTCTTATCAATCTTAATTTTTTGAGTTTTTACCGATGAATTGGCAAAACTCGCCCCATTCAGTTCTGGCTGACTAGTTTCTGCCCACGCACCTGCAGATAAACCAAGCCCGATTATAACTAACGATAATATTTTCATACGATTCATCCTTTTCATAATTAACCTAATCATCATTTCCTTGACTGAATAAAAATTGCCCAATCAATTCTTCCAGCACTAAAGCGGGTTTTGTATCTTCAATAAAATCATCCATTTCTAAAATTTCGATGTCTTCATCCATAAACCCTGGCAGCAAGCCTATATATTGTTCCCCTAATAAACCCGCCGTTAAAATAGAAACTGAAGTAGCTTCTGAAAAATTGTTATATTTTGCATATATTTTTAACGTAACTACAGGAGTATAATCCTCAGGATCCAAAGAAATGTCACTCACCCGTCCAATAACAACACCACCGACTTTAATTGGAGAACGCACTTTTAAGCCGCCAACATTGTCAAACTTAGCATATAAATTATAGGTTTTATCACTACCAGACAAACCACTGTCAGCCACTTTTAAAGCCAACATCAATAACGCTCCAATCCCTAACGCTACAAAAAAACCAACCATCAACTCAACTTTTTTTGACACCATGTCAACCACCAATTTTTCAAAACAATAAAATTAATATAACTAAACCGCTCAACGCTATTTTGTGAACATCAATGCAGTTAAAATAAAATCTAAACTTAATACCCATAAAGACGACTGCACAACGGTAGCAGTTGTAGCTTTACTTATTCCTTCTGACGTTGGATCGCAATCATAACCTTTAAAAACAGCGATCCAAGTGATCACAAAAGCGAATACAATACTTTTAATGATACCGTTAAGAATATCTTTTTCAAAATCTACCTGACTTTGCATGACTGACCAAAACGTTCCGCCATCTACGCCCAACCAATCAACACCGACCAAATGTGCTCCTAAAATACCTACCGCAGAAAACATCGCCGTAAGCAATGGCAAACTGATCATTCCGGCCCAAAAACGCGGTGCAATAACTCGCCTTAAGGGGTCAACAGCCATCATTTCCAAACTGGATAATTGCTCAGTAGCCTTCATTAAACCAATTTCAGCAGTTAAAGCTGAACCCGCTCGACCTGCAAATAGTAAAGCCGCAATGACCGGACCTAACTCCCTTATTAATGAAAGTGCAACCATAGGCCCTAAACTTGCCTCTGCACCATAACCGACCAAAATGGTATAACCCTGCAACGCTAAAACCATGCCGATAAAAGTACCAGAAACAATGATTATAACGAGGGATAATACTCCCACTGCATACAACTGATTCAATAATAGAGGAAAACCTTTCTTTGGATTTGGCACGTGAGCAAGTGCGGATAGCAATAATATTACTGCACGCCCGATCCCGCTGATAGTGGCAATAGTATTGCGCCCAAGAAGATAAAACTGTTTCATTACCACTAGCCTCCCTTTCTATTTGTAAAAGCAGTCTTACGAATTAACTCTTCACGATAAGGTGCTGCTTTAAAATGAAAAGGCACTGGCCCGTCAGATTCACCATTAACAAACTGACGCACTAAAGGCGAAGTTTGCTCGGCTATTTGCTCTGGTGTTCCCTGTCCAATTATTTTTTGTTCCGCAATAATATATATGTAATCAGCAATCCCCATCACTTCTGGAACATCATGAGACACAACCACAGAAGTTAAACCTAGCGCATCATTTAGTGAACGGATCAAGCGGACAATCACTCCCATTGAAATGGGATCCTGTCCGGCAAATGGTTCATCATATAAAATCAATTCTGGATCAAGTGCAATTGAACGCGCCAATGCTGCCCGTCTTGCCATTCCGCCCGAAAGTTCACTTGGACGAAGATCACGAGCACCACGTAAACCTACCGCTTCAAGTTTCATCAGCACCATTTTTTCAATTAAATTTTCAGGCAAGTTAGTGTGCTCACGAATAGGAAAAGCAATATTATCGTAAACACTCATGTCACTAAATAGCGCTCCACTTTGAAACAACATACTCATACGTTTACGGGTTTCAAACAAAGCATTGCGCGATAAACGGGGAATATCTTTACCATCAAAAAAAATATTGCCAGATTCTGGTTTAAGCTGTCCACCGATCAAACGCAACAACGTAGTTTTTCCGATACCACTTGGCCCCATTATCGCGGTGACCTTGCCTTTTGGGATCGATAAACTAATATCATCATAAATGACACGTTCATCACGCTTAAACGTCATATTTCTAATATCGACAAGAATTTCTGACATATTATAATTCTGTAAACCCCGTTTTAATATCAATGCAAATGAATTTTACCCTAGAGGTTTAATAAGTGCATCATAAAATCACCAAATAAGGTGTAAAAAAGTGTAAAATAACGTCATGATTCTTATTAGATACCCGACATTTGATGGTGTAGTTTAAGTGCATTCCTAAACTATTTGCTATAAAAACTAGATAAAATCGAGTAAGACTTAAATCATGTGAAAATTTAAGATAGAATATTGCAATTGTACCTGAGCTTGATCAAATAGCCTGAGTATAAAACAAACATCATAGTAATAATGTAATATCCTTGTTTCTAATTTTACCGACAGGCTAAATAACGACCGTTAATTGCTCGTGTTTAGCTTTTTTTTGTGGTCCTTTTTACGTACTTTTTTTCATAATATGCAGCGACTATACGTCCTGCGGAGTTATAGATGCTAGTTCAAATTCTTATATTAATGATGGCTCTTGTAGTATTAGTGTGGAGTGCTGACAAATTTGTTTTTGGGGCGTCTTCCTTAGCGAGAAACTTGGGTGTTTCTCCAATGATCATCGGTTTAACCATTGTAGCAATGGGCTCCTCTGCTCCTGAGATGATGACAGCTGCAACAGCATCTTTTCAAGGTAACCCTGATTTAGGTATAGGTAATGCGATTGGCTCAAATATTACCAATATAGCCTTAGTATTAGGTATTACCGCCTTGTTTCAACCATTATCCGTTTCATCAAGTACAATCAAAAGAGAAATCCCCCTGTTATTGGCAATTACCGCACTTGCCTATTTTATGCTTTTTGATGACCACTTTAGTTTTATGGAAGGTTTACTCTTAATAATTGGCTTTTCGATATATATTGTTACGCTTTTAGTTATCACTTTAAAAAGTACCAAAAATCGTCCCAGTGATGATCCTATGATTATCGAAGCTGAAAAAGATGTTCCTAAAGCGGTCAGCAAAGCACAGTCAGTGCTATGGTTAGTGGTAGGGATTATTTTATTACCATTAAGTGCTAGTTACCTGGTTGATTCATCGGTCTTTATTGCGCAAGCATTTGGCATCAGTGATTTAGTTATCGGCTTAACGATTGTTGCCATTGGCACCAGTTTACCCGAACTCGCCGCAAGTATAATGAGTATCATTAAAAAAGAAGATGACCTTGCATTAGGCAATATTATAGGCTCAAATATTTTTAATATTCTAGCCGTGTTATCACTAACAGGTCTAATTGCCCCCGGAGGCATCGACCCAAGCATAGCAACACGCGACGCTCCTTATATGTTAGGGGTTACCTTTTTCCTGTTTATTTTATGCTTTAGCCGCAGAATTGGTGATTTTAGAATTGGCAGAACCAAAGGTGCTTTTTTATTATTAAGTTTTGCTGCGTATCAAGTACTATTATTTAGTCAAATTAACAATTAACATCACTGCTTGTTCTAAAATGAATACAGCCATGAACTTTCATGGCAGATACTATGGTTATAATTCAGAGTGACTATGAAAAATTTTAAACAGTTAGCGAAAAATGTTATTCAGATAGAACAACAAGCTATTATTGATCTTATGCACTATATTGATGATGGTTTTGAATTAGCGTGCCAATTAATGTTCCATTGTAAAGGACGTATTATTGTTATTGGTATGGGAAAATCAGGCCATATTGGTGGAAAAATTGCGGCGACCCTAGCCAGCACAGGCACCCCGTCATTTTTTGTTCACCCCGGAGAAGCAAGTCACGGTGACTTAGGTATGATCACCAGTGATGATGTCGTACTGACTATTTCAAATTCTGGTGAAACCAATGAAGTATTAGCAATAATTCCTGTACTCAAACGAATTGGTGCTAAATTAATTGCCATGACAGGCAACCCCGAATCTACTCTCGCCAAACTAGCTGATACCCACGTCTGTATTAAAGTTTCAAAAGAAGCTTGCCCATTAGGTTTAGCGCCGACGTCCAGTACCACAGCAACCTTGGTAATGGGTGATGCACTTGCTGTTGCTTTACTGAATGCCAGAGGTTTTACCGCTGAAGATTTTGCCTTGTCACATCCTGGTGGAAGTCTAGGTAAACGTTTATTACTCAGACTTGAAGATATTATGCACAAAGGAGAAGATTTACCTGCAATATCTGGTGAAGCTTTAATTAAAGATGCTCTCGTTGAAATGTCACTGAAAGGTTTGGGAATGACCGCAATAATTGATGCTGACAACAAACTTATTGGATTATTTACCGATGGCGACTTACGTCGAATTCTCGACGATCAGGTTGATATTCATCAAGACAAAATTGCGTCTGTAATGACTCAAACTCCAACAGTTGCCACGGCTGACATGTTAGCTGCTGAAGCACTTAAAATAATGGAAGTAAAAAAAATAAATGGTTTAATTATTGTTGACAGTCATAATACTCCTATAGGTGCAATGAATATGCAAAACTTGCTTAGATCCGGAGTACTGTAAATAATGAGCTCAACCACCAACACAGCCACCAACACCCTTTACGGAAACGTAAATCAGGATATATTAAATAGTGCCGGCAAAATTAAATTATTTGTTTGTGATATCGACGGAGTATTTTCAGATGGTCGAATATATTTAGGTAATAATGGCGAAGAATTGAAAGCCTTTCATACGAAAGATGGTTTTGGCGTTAAAGCGCTTATTTCCAGCGGTGTTGAAGTTGCGGTTATTACAGGCCGGCGTTCAAATATAGTCAGTCAACGAATGCAAGCCCTTAATGTTAAACATATAATACAGGGTGAAGAAAATAAGTTACCTGCATTAAAAACTTTAGCAAAACAGCTTGAACTAAATATTGAAGAAATAGCTTATATAGGTGATGATATTCCCGATCTTGCTTGTATTGAATATGTTGGCTTAGGTCTCGCTGTTAAAGATGCACATCCCTCTGTTATCAAATGCGCCGATTATATTACCTTTACCCGTGGTGGTTTTGGCGCAGTCAGAGAAGTATGTGATCTGATAATGCAATGTCAAAATAACTTAGCAAACGCCAGCGGTGCTAGTATATGACAAAATTAAACAACTTTATTATTGCACTCACGCTCTTCAGTGCCATTATTTATGGAATAATAGAGTGGAGTACAGCGGATGATTCTACTAAAAGTATTATCGATTCTCAATTAACGCCTGATTATATTGCAGAATCATTAAAAAGTGACATCTATAATAAATCAGGCATTTTATCTTATGTGATTAATGCGCAAAGAATGGAACATTATGCCAAACTTGAGGCCACACACTTTGAGTTTCCTAGATTTACTTTATTCCCAAAAGACAGTGAATTCCCTTGGGAAATTACTGCTAATGAAGCAACACTTTATGGTAATAACCTTGTAATTTTAAAAAATCGTGTTCGTTTACTCGCGACCGATAAAAACAGTTTAATTCAAGAAATTCAAGGAAAACATTTAGAGTTAAACTTGAATACCAATATTATAAGCTCAGAACAAGCGATCAAAATCCAAGGCAAAGACTTTGCAGAGCAAGGATCAGGATTGATTGTCGATTTAAACACTAAAAAGATGACATTAACTGAACATGAACATACTATTTTTAAAAAAACAAAGCGCTAATCTACTACTATTAGCAACAACAATATTTTTGATGATGCCATCAAGTTTTGCTGCCAAAATAGATCTTGATCAAGAAGTAAAGATCACAGCAAAAAGTCAAACAAGTGACTTAAAGAGTAAAGTGCTCAGTTATATTGAAAACGTGCAAATTTCACAAGGCTCGGTCATTATTAAAGCAGATTTAGCACAAGTTTACACACAAGACAATAACAAGGTATACCTTCTCAAAGGGAAGCCTGCTACTTTTGAACAAATATTAGAAGACGGATCACAGGTTAGATTGGAAGCAAATGAAATAAAATACGAGCCATCAATTTATATGGTGACTATCACAGGAAGTGCACGGTTTATTTCTCCAGTCAGTGATGTTAGAGCCAGTAAAATTACTTATAATACCTTAACTGAAACGCAAGAAGCTGCCAGTAACAATAATGAAATTGTTACGACAATTTTAAAAACCGGCAATATTAAAAACCAAAAAGGTAAAACAATAATCCATGACTACTGCCAATAGTGAATCTACACTTATTGCCGATGGGCTAGCTAAGTCCTACAAAGGTCGGAAAGTTGTAAAAAATGTTAGTTTAAAAGTTGCATCCGGGCAAATCGTCGGCTTATTAGGGCCAAATGGGGCTGGAAAAACAACCTCTTTTTATATGATAGTTGGATTAGTCGCCAGTGATCATGGCCGAATTATACTTAACGGTGAAGATTTAACACATTTCCCCATGCATGAACGCGCTAGAAAAGGTATTGGTTATTTACCGCAAGAAGCATCAATATTCAGAAAGTTAACGGTTTACGATAATATTATGGCTATATTACAGACTCGTAAATCACTGACACCTGTTGAGCGGGAAGAAAAGTTAGAACATCTGGTTGAAGAGTTTAACATCGGCCATATAACAGATAATCTTGGTATGAGTTTGTCAGGCGGCGAACGACGCCGTGTCGAAATAGCACGTGCATTAGCAGCAGATCCAAAATTTATTTTACTGGATGAACCTTTTGCAGGTGTAGATCCTATTTCAGTTGGCGATATCAAGAAAATTATTTTGCAATTAAAACATCGTGGTATTGGTATCCTGATAACCGACCATAATGTCAGAGAAACACTGGATGTATGCGAGCATGCTTACATCGTAAGTCATGGTGATTTAATTGCAGAAGGTGATGCGGATCAAATACTTGCCAATCAGCACGTCAGAGATGTATACCTTGGTGAGCAATTCACGTTATAGTGGTAATGTAATACTTTAAGGGGAGTAACCTGTTACCCCAAGCGTGACTTGCTTTCAACAAAGCTCTAGATGCGCTCAGAAACTGTATTTCCTAGTGGCTAGGGTATATAGTTACTATATAAAAGATGTCTATTGAACAATTATTACTAATTTAGTTTTAGTTTAGTTCAATTTAGTTTTATTGAAACCAAAGGAAAATAATAACGTAAATGCGCCCTACACTTCAACTCCGTATAGGACAACAATTAACCATGACGCCGCAGCTGCAGCAAGCGATCAAGCTTTTGCAGTTATCAACATTGGATTTACAACAAGAGATTCAAGAAGCGTTAGAAAGCAATCCTTTGCTTGAAGTGGAAGAAACACCATCAATCTCATCCGAAGATAAAGCTAACAATTTGGAAGAAGCATTTACAGCAACTAGCAGTAATGATAATAGCCAGAATGAGCAGCAAGAATCTGATGGTAGTGAAGACTCAAATCCCAGCTTAGATGAAATATCAACGAGTGAAGCCTTAAGTAAAACAGATATCCCTGAAGAGCTTAATAACGATACAACTTGGGATGACAACTATAGTGCAAGCAGTTCAACCAGTAGTGTAGGCCCTGCCTCAGAAGACTATACCTACCAAGGTGAAACTAAAGATTCCATTCAGGATCATTTACTATGGCAAATGGAATTAAGCCCATTTACTGATACGGATCGAACAATAGCTATTGCAATTATTGAAGCAATAGACGATGCTGGTTATATGACTGTTTCAAGTGAAGAAATTCTACAAAGTGTTGGCATTGAAGATGTTGAATTTGATGAAGTGGAAGTTGTGTTAAAACGCATAAACCTGTTTGATCCAATTGGTGTCGCCGCACGTTCGATACCTGAATGTTTATTAATTCAGCTTAACCAGTTTGATTTAGACACTATGTGGTTAAGTGAAGCTAAACTAGTTGTTACTGAATATATTGATTTGCTAGGCAACCGCGATTACCGACAGTTAATGCGCAAAACTAAATTAAAAGAAGATCAACTCAGAGAAGTGATCAGGTTAATTCAGTCTCTTGATCCAAGACCTGGCGATAGCGTAATCAAAAGCGATGACCAATATGTTATTCCTGATGTTTCTGTTGAGAAAAAAAATGGTCGCTGGCTTGTGGAACTAAACCCGGATACCGCCCCAAAATTAAGCATTAATCAACAATATGCCGCTATGACAAAAAGTATGAAGTCATCAACAAGTGATGGACAATTTATACGCTCAAATTTACAAGAAGCAAAATGGTTTATTAAAAGTTTAGAAAATCGTAATGATACCTTACTGAAAGTATCAAATTGTATCGTACAACGACAACAAGCATTTTTTGAACATGGCGCTGAAGCTATGCGCCCTATGGTATTAAATGACATCGCTGAAGCCGTAGATATGCATGAATCAACGATTTCACGTGTTACTACCCAAAAATACATGCATACCCCGAGAGGAATATTCGAATTAAAATATTTTTTCTCAAGCCACGTTAATACAGAAAATGGAGGAGAGTGTTCATCAACAGCAATACGTGCATTAATTAAAAAACTGGTTGCAGCTGAAATTCCTGCAAAACCTTTGAGCGACAGTAAAATGGCTGATTTATTAGCTGACCAAGGTATTAATGTTGCCAGAAGGACAATAGCCAAATACCGAGAGTCTTTGTCTATACCACCATCAAACCAACGAAAAAGTTTACTTTAAGTAATTTACAATACTTTCATTTGAGAGAAGGATAGAAGCTTATGCAAATTAATCTTACCGGACACCACGTAGAAATTACCGATTCATTGCGCGATTACGTTAACAATAAATTTACAAAGCTAGAGCGACATTTTGATCATATTAATAATGTTCATGTCGTTCTCAATGTCGAAAAATTAAACCAACTAGCAGAAGCAACTGTTCACTTAAATGGCAGCGAAGTTTTTGCCTCTTCTCAAAATGGCGACATGTATGCCTCTATTGATTCATTAATTGATAAGTTAGACCGTCAGATATTGAAATACAAAGGTAAAATTAACCATCACTAACCCTTTGATGTAGATATTATGAAGTTGCAAAACCTTTTAACTCCAGACTGCACCTTGTGTGCAGTTTCTGGCTCTAGTAAAAAACGTATTTTTGATACGATCTGCTCGCTTGCCGCAAAAAAAACCAGCGCATTAAGCCATCAAGACCTACTCGATAGTTTGATGAAGCGTGAACAAATGGGCAGTACAGGCATCGGAAATGGTATCGCTATTCCTCATGGTAGATTAAGCCAAGGTAGTCAAGTTATTGCTGTGGTAGTAACCACAGCCCAACCGATAGCATTTGACGCAATAGATAACAAACCTGTTGATATTTTCATTGCCCTTTTTGTCCCTGAAGATAGTTGTCAGGAACACTTATCGACATTACAAAGTATTGCTGCATTTTTCGGTAATAAAAAAAGTAGTAAACAAATTAGAAGATGCCAAAGTGATCAGCAATTATTCCAACTAATTACCCAAGAGAACTAAGCTCGAATGAAGCTAATTATTGTCAGTGGTCGCTCTGGCTCAGGAAAAAGTGTAGCTTTAAGAGTACTCGAAGATTTAGGATATTACTGTGTTGATAATATTCCGGTAAACCTTCTGCCCGCCTTAATTCATACCGTTATTAACGATTATGACAAAGTAGCCGTAAGTTTAGACGTAAGAAATCTCCCCGATGATCCTAATGATATTTCCGAGATATTAGAATATCTGCCTAATACCGTTGAATTAAACATAGTCTATTTAGATGCTGATGATTCTGATCTTACCAGAAGGTTTAGCGAAACGCGTAGATTACATCCGCTGATTAAACAAAATATAGCCTTGGATCAGGCAATTACCCTTGAAAAAAAATTACTAGATCCTATATCCAGTCGGGCAGACTTATATATCAACACCAGTAAATTAAGTCCACATCAATTAGCCGATTTAATACGTGAACGTATCTTAGGTAAAAAAACGGGTTCTATGGTAGTTGTATTTGAATCTTTCGGTTTTAAACATGGTGTACCACAAGACGCCGACTATGTCTTCGATGCACGTTTTTTACCTAACCCTTTTTGGGAAAAAGATCTAAAAAACTATACCGGCTTAGATCAACCCGTAAAAGATTTTCTTGCTAGTCAACCCATCGTCACTAAATTTATCTGGCAGATAAATAGCTTCATGATGACATGGCTACCTCATTTAGAACGGAACAACCGCAGCTATATTACTATTGCTATTGGTTGCACCGGTGGTAAACATCGTTCAGTATACATTTCTGAATTATTAGCCAATAACTTACGAAAAGAACGAGATGATGTGCAATCCCGGCACCGAGATTTAAAAATTGCGAGTAGCTAATGAGCCGGGTTGAAAGATCATTAATTATTATGAATAAACTTGGTTTGCATGCCCGAGCAGCAACTAAACTGGCTCAATTAAGCCAAAATTTCAGTGCTAATATTACCATCGTATTAAATGGGAAAAAAGCCGATGCAAGCAGCATTATGGCTTTAATGTTACTCGCTGGAGCTCAGGGTAAAACAGTACAAGTGATCACTGAAGGTGAAGGTGAAGATGCGCATCGCGCTCTGGACAGCATTTGCCAACTCTTCACAGACAAATTCGACGAAGCTGAATAATAAATAACTATACCCAAACTACTTGGGACTATATTTTATATAAAAATAACAATCGGCAAAAAGAACCTGATCAGCTTTTAATAAAAAACTGATTAAAGAACTCAGTTGAGATAAACTTAAGGCTGACAATGCATATCATTTATATTTGGCCTTAATTCAATCGCATTTTCGTCTAAAAATTAATTAACATTACCTTTTTCATACGTTATGCGGCACAAGGGTTTATATGCCGGAAATTTCAGAACAAGATTATAATCAGCAAAGACTGCAACAAGTTAATGAAGCACTTGGTAGCGGTATGTTCGTCTATGTTCGCAAGTTATTGCAAAATATGCCTGCTTACGATCTGGCGCTGATACTAGAATCCTCAACAGCCAAAAGCCGTCCAGTACTATGGCAGTTAATGGATCCCGATAATCATGGTGAAATACTGGAAGAGCTTAATGAAGAAGTCCGTAAAGGCATTCTCAAAAGCATGCGCCCAGAAAAACTTGCTGCTGTTGCCGAAGGTATGGATGTTGATGACTTAGCAGAAGTTTTAAGAACCTTACCGGACAGTATTTATCGTGAAGTTCTTAATTCTATGGATTCACAAGACCGTAGCCGTGTAGAAGCCGCTCTTTCTTTTGAAGAAGATACCGCTGGCGGTATCATGAATACCGATACTATCACTATACGACCAGACGTTAGTGTCGATGTAGTACTGAGATATTTACGTTTAAAAGGTGAATTACCTGAAGCCACTGACTCCTTTTATGTGGTTGACCGTAAAGATCACTTTATTGGATCTGTCTCATTAGCCTCCATTGTTACCGCAAAATCTGAAACAATTATCGCTGATCTGATTAATTCTGAAATAGAAGCTATCACAGTTGATATGGTAGATACCGACGTTGCACAGTTATTCGAACGTCATGATTGGTTTTCAGCCCCTGTTATCGATTCTCACGGCCATTTATTGGGTCGTATCACTATTGACGATGTTATCGATATTATCCGTGAAGATGCAGAACATTCAATGATGAGTATGGCTGGTTTAGGCGATGAAGCTGATACCTTTGCCCCGGTCATCAAGAGTACTCAACAACGTTCAATTTGGTTAGGTGTTAATTTAGTTACCGCGCTGATAGCCGTCGCTGTCACCAGTATGTTTGACGAAATAATAAGCCAACTCACCATATTAGCCATCCTAAATTCATTAGTTCCCAGTATGGGCGGTGTCGCAGGAAATCAAACACTGACATTAGTGATAAGGGGTATGGCATTAGGACACGTTGGCGATAGCAACTCTAGAGCATTATTGAATAAAGAACTGGCCGTAGGATTTTTCAACGGTATTATCTGGGCATTACTTATTGCTACCGTAGTAGCTATCTGGAAACAAGATTTTATGCTGGGTGGTGTAATTGCCTTTGCAATGTTAATGAACATGACTGCCGCAGGTATCGCCGGAGTTTCAATTCCATTATTACTAAAACGTATGAATATTGACCCTGCACTTGCGGGTAGTGTTATCCTCACGACCATTACTGACGTAGTGGGTATATTTGCTTTTCTTGGTACCGCGACGCTATTACTAGCTAAGTGATATGCAAATGCAGCTAAGAGATTTAAATAGGTTAACCTGAAAGATAACCCAATTTATTCAGTATTCACTGGGTGTTTACTAGTTCCCAGCCACTTGCATTGAGTCAATTAATAATGAACCGGTAAGAATACTGCCTCGTTTATCAATATCGGTTCCTATGGCTACTAAACCTTTAAAAATATCCTGCAAATTACCTGAAATTGTGACTTCTGACACAGGGTAAGCTATCTCTCCATTCTCTACCCAAAAACCTCCTGCTCCACGTGAATAGTCGCCATTAACAACATTCACCCCCTGGCCCATAAGTTCTGTAACCAAAAAGCCCGTGCCCAATTTTTTTAACATAGCATCGAAATCACCACCGTCAGCATCTCCTTTCGCTGATATTAACCAATTATGAATCCCACCAGCATGTCCGGTAGTAGTAAGCCCTAACTTTCGTGCCGAATAACTGGTTAACAAATAGGTTTGCAGATCTCCGTTGGCGATTATTGTGCGATCTTGAGTGATAACACCTTCACTATCAAATGAACTACTTGCCAACGCTTTAGCAATATGTGGTCGTTCATTAATGGTAAGAAACTCAGGAAATACCTTTTTACCCAAAGAATCTAATAAAAATGTTGATTTACGGTACAAGTTACCACCACTGATAGCCGCAATAAAATGACCAAACACAGTATTGGCAATATCGGCACGGAACATCACAGCAACTTTTTTCGTCTGTATTTTTTGAGCATTCAATCGCGACAGTACTTCTTTGGAAGCTTGCTGACCAATGAATTCTGCATCATCTAAACCATCAAATTCCCGACTTACGCTGTAAGCATAATCACGTTGCATGTCATCGCCTTCAGAAGCTATCATCACGCAACTTAAACTATGTCTAGAACTAGGATAACCCACCAATTGACCATGACTATTACCATAAACTTTAAAGCCCTCAAATGACGCTAACGTTGCCCCATCAGAATTTGTGATCCGTTTATCAACAGCCATCGCACTGTCTTCACACTGCTTTGCTATTTCAATCGCTTGCTCTGTTGACAGCTTTTTGGGATGAAATAAATCAAGATCTTTTGGATTCATTGCTAGCAGTTCTTTATCTGCTAATCCGGAGCATTCATCAACCGAACTATATTTAGCAATATTCACCGCTGCCTGAATAGTTTGGCTTAAAGCTTTTTCAGAAAGATCAGCTGTTGAAGCACTGCCTTTACAACCATTTTTATAAACGGTAATACCTAAAGCACCATCATTAGTAAACTCTACTGTTTCAACTTCCCCTAACCGTGTATCGACACTCAACCCTTGTTGACGACTCATAGAAACTTCCGCATCATCCGCACCTAAAGATTTAGCTAAATCCAGTGCCTGTGCTACGCGAATTTTTACTTGCTCAAGTTGATTAATAATACTATCGGATTCTGTCATGATGGTTTTTTATGCTCTCTGTGCTTATACCAATTGGTATGGTTTTGTCAGTAATATCAAGAACACGCCTTAGTGTAAGTAATATAATTGACGATTAGAGTTTTTTGCCTTACTGAGTTTAATGTATACTAGGGCTAATTCCCATTCTATATACATTAATACTGAACATTATGCCCCACTCTACAAACGATATCGACGAATTAGATGAAGATTTAAAAAGTAAATCAGAAATAAAGCGGGAAATGCTGCAATTACAGGTTTATGCACAAAAACTCGTCGATATGTCTAAACACCAGCGTAGCCGTTTACCTCTTACTGATGAATTGAAAGCGGACATGATTTTAGCTGACAAAATTCACAATAAACATGAAGCTTTACGGCGTCACATCAGACACATCGCTAAAGTATTACTTGAAACTGATCTTGAACCTATAAATCATGCAATTGATGTTATGGCAAACAAACATCAACAGGAAACAGCAAAATTTGTTCGGTTAGAACAATTACGTGATGAGCTAATTGACAAAGGCGGCGAATCCATTGAAGCTTTATTAGCTAATCATAAGAGTATGGATAGACAACAACTTCGTCAATTAGTACGACAAGCCAGTAAAGAGAAAAAGGCCGAAAAAGTTGGTAAATATTGCCGTGATTTGTTTGCTTATTTAAAAAAACATACAAAATAATTTTAGGCGTAAATAAAAAAACCTCAATAATTTGAGGTTTTTTTAAATTGAGCTCATATCCCATTAAACATAATCGTTTAATGAATTACTGTGTTCCACCAATGGTCATCTCATCAATCTTCAATGTAGGCTGGCCAACACCTACCGGAATACTTTGGCCATCTTTCCCACAAACACCAACTCCCGCATCAAGCGCTAAATCGTTACCGACCATACTTACATTTTTCATTGCTTCCGGACCACTACCAATTAGTGTAGCTCCCTTAATTGGCGAAGTGATCTCACCATCTTCAATTAAATAAGCTTCTGAAGTGGTAAAAACAAATTTGCCTGAGGTAATATCAACCTGCCCACCAGCAAAATAAGGCGCATAAATACCTTTTTTCACAGACTTAATAATGTCTTTTGGATCATGCTCACCGGCAAGCATATAAGTATTTGTCATTCTTGGTAAAGGTAAATGCGCATATGATTCACGACGACCATTACCTGTAGGTTTAACACCGCTCAAGGATGCATTATGCTTATCTTGCATATAACCTTTTAAAATTCCTTTTTCAATTAAAACATTATATTGTCCCGGGGTTCCTTCATCATCAATATTAATCGAACCTCGACGATTTACCAGTGTACCATCATCAACAATAGTACAAAACTCAGACGTTACCTGTTGACCAATTTTACCGGCAAAAGCCGACGACCCTTTACGGTTAAAATCGCCTTCTAAACCATGACCAACCGCTTCATGCAACAATACACCCGGCCAGCCGTTGCCGAGCACAACAGGAAACATTCCGGCAGGAGCATCAATAGCCACTAAATTAAGTAATGCTATTCGGACAGCCTCTTCTGCATAAAACAGAAACCTTGCCTTATTATTTTCAACTTCAAAGAAATAACTATAATCGGTACGTGCACCACCACCTGAACTGCCTCGTTCACGTTTACCGTTATCTTCAACCAATACAGAACAATTTAAACGCACTAAAGGCCTTACATCCGTAGCATAAGTTCCATCACTTGCTGCAACTAAAATTGTTTCATAAACACCTGATAAGCTGACAATAACTTGTTTCACCCGTTTATCTTGAGCACGCGCATGAGCTTCCATATCATGTAACAAGTTTATTTTATTCTCTTGGGATAAGCTCGTTAATGGATCAATGGCTTGATACTGAGTACTGACCGTTTGACGATGAAAAACTTTAATTTTGCCGCTACCCCCAGCATTAGCAATTCCCTTCGCTGCATCGGCAGCTTTTTGCAAAGCACCGGGCGAGATATCATCAGAGTAAGCAAATCCGGTTTTTTCGCCTGAAATAGCACGAACACCAACACCACGTTCAATATTATATGAACCTTCTTTAACAATACCATCTTCTAACATCCATGATTCATGGCGGCTTGCTTGAAAATAGAGATCAGCAAAATCAACATTCCTCTGGAACATGCTAACAAGGGTTTTATTTAAAATGGCATCATCAATCTGGCTATCAGCCAAGAGCTCGCGCTCAACATTATTCATTAGGCATCAACTTATTATTTTAAAAAATCGGTGGTAAATTTATTGTGTTTATTAATCGGCATACTATTACGTATCCGACTTAGCTCTTCGTTAGAATATTGCGCACTAATCACTCCTTCGCCATTTTCGAGACAGCTAAGAATTTCTCCCCATGGGCTTATAATCATGCTGTGACCCCAAGTTTCCCGCCCATTTGCATGAACCCCTTCTTGACCTGCTGCAATAATATAAACTTGATTTTCAATAGCTCTTGCCTGCAACAACGTCTGCCAATGTGCCTTACCCGTTACGCGGGTGAACGCACTTGGTACCGTAATAATATCAGCGCCTTGATTACGTAATTGACGGTAGAGTTCAGGAAACCTTAAATCATAGCAAACAGACAAACCAACATTACCCGCTTCAGTTGGTAATACCACAACCTGCTCACCTGGTTTAGTATACAAAGATTCACGATATTCTTTCTCATTATCTTTCACATCTACATCAAATAAATGAATTTTATCGTATTGCTCTAACACATTACCTTCAGGTGAAAATACACAGCAAGTATTCGTAAATTTATTTTCATCTTTATCAAGCAGCGGAATGGTACCTGCAACTAAGGTCATTTTAAACTGTTTTGCAAGCGCTAATAAGCCGTTTAATAACTCCTGACTGTCTTGCGTTTTTTTCGCTAATGTTAATTGCTCTACATCTTTACCGCCAAAAAATAAACAACACTCAGGCAACACAACCAAATGTTTATCTTCGCCGACTGATTTTTGTTCCAATATTGTAAGCTGTCTGGAAATTGCCTCCAGATTCTCTGTAACATCAGGCCCAGAGCATAATTGAATTGCCGATAACTTAATCATTCATCCCACTTTTTTATATTAATTAATAGTAATAGTAAAAAACATTCTGATATAAACTAACTATCGCCATCTAATTTATTTTTGGAAACATCACTAGGGGTTAAATTTTTTACTTTTTCCTGATTGGAAGGTTGGTGCTTTTTTTGTGAACTTTCAACAATTTGTGGCGGAGTTGATTGTCCAACACGAATATCCTTAGTTTTACGGTTAACCTCCCGAAGATTAGGAGTTTTAACCGTCCCAGTTAATTCCAAATTGACTTCATACACAACTTTAGAGGTGATCACCTCATTTAAAGCAACACCAGCAAGAAAAGTCACCGGATTTAAAGTGGCTATCCAAGCTAATGCCGGTAAATTTGAGGTGAGATTAGTCTTATAAGATAAACGGTAATCTAAAATGCCTTTCGCAAGCTGAGTATTGCCCTTCATTAACAAATCGCCTGCCGAACCATTTAATTTAATATTCTCAGAATATAAGATCCCATCAGTTAAATTAAAATCGGCGGTTATATCATTGTAAAACATACCATCAGCAAAAATATCTCTAAAATCTAATTTTAGTTTTCGTACTAAGGATTTCAAACTCAATACAGACAATATCCGCGCATCATCTGGAACATCAGCAAGATAACCATCATCTAACTTAGTAGAGAGTTTGCCATTAAGATTAGCTAATGAAAAATTTTGTGGCCCACCAGACCAGCTAATATCAAAATTTGACTTAGAACCACTATCTTTAATACCTGAAGAAAAACCCAGTTTTTCTATTTCCTGCCCAACATCTTTAGTCTTCAATTTACCGGTAACTTGTGTTTTTGAAATTTCACTGTTGTGGATCCAATAACCATCCAGAGATAACTCAGTTTTACCTCTTTTAGCAAATAACCGTTTTAACACAAGAACATCAGCTTCCTCCCGTACAATATCAAATTCTAGTTTGCCCAGATCTAACTGACTGAATTTGCAACTATTGCATCGAAATCGTATTGGTGGAATGTTACTGAAAATGGCATCATTTTCAATTCTTATTTTAAGAAGCTCGGCTTTCAGTTTTTCAGGATCAATTTCTTCAACAACATTTTCTCTATCAGTTTTAGTTTCTGCTACTTTATCTTTGGCCTTTGGAAAATTAATAAAATCTGCTGTTACTTCAACTCCTTGTTCATGCCAATCCGGATAAAATTTGATCTGACTTCGGGCTTCTTTCGCATTAAGTTGTAATATCCACCACTGTTCTTTATCGAGTAAATCAAATGAAACATCCGTTAAGGATTGACTACCAATATCAAGTTTACCTATTGAGCCTCTTATGCGCTCTGGTTTTTCAATTAAACTAGTGCGGGTTGCCTCAATAGCATTTGAACTTGTATTTGCGCTATCAATAATATCTTGTACAAATGGCTGCCATTGAAATAAGTCTGCTTGTGCTAAATTTGTCGTAATAAGAAAACCATCTGTAGGTAACAACATCTGTTCGTTACCTAACACCAGATGTGCCTTAGTAAACTGAGACGTTTCATGGTCTAACATACCGTAGAAACTCAACTGCTCGTCTAAACTTAAATTAAACGTTGATTGATTAAGTTGTCCTGAAACTTTTGCCAACAAAGGTAATTTAGCTTGTTGTTTTTTAGTATAAGGTGCTGGTAAATCCAGCTCTGCCCGGGCAAGATCTGAACGAATATCAAGATCGTAAGAAAAACCGCCATCATGAAACATATAAAGGGATAAATCACCTTGCCAATCAAAGGATCCATTCACATATTTTTTCAATAAATCAGGAACATATCTGTGCCATTTGTCATCCTGCCAATTTGCACTTAGCGCAATATCAGTACCGTAGTGGTTTATTTCATCATTTGCTTTAACAGATAAAACTAACGGTAACCCTTGCCAATTTAATGATAAATCTTGTACCGTTATTTCATCATTATTAAAGCTAAGTTGACCATTAACTTCGGTGAAATTCATTTGTGGGGATTGTAAAGACACCTTATTATTTTTTAAGTTAATAACCCCCTTTGCTATAGATTCATCTGTAGATTTCAATGGTAATGTTAACGCAAACTCCCCTGAAATATTGTTTGATATAGCGATTTTAGTTAATATTCCCCCCACGGTCTCAGCTAGAGGACTCTCTAACATTAAATCCCTGATATGGTCAGGATTTGTTTCATTTAACTTTACTGCTACCGTTAATACTTGCTCACCCGTTAATTCAAGAATTTCAGCTTCGACACCTTCAACACTCATGCCCGACAGACGGCCCTTTCTGGCATGGATCAACATACTGTTATTAGTAAAGTTTAAATTAGCCGAAAAATCAGTGATCGCAGGCCATTTAGAACCAAATTTAAACTCGGCATCATTAAGTTCGGCATCAACGATAAAAATACCACTATGATCTTCAAAAGGAAATTTATTTAAAGGGCCATTAAATAAAACCTGTGCTTGGCTAAGCTCACCCTCAACCAAAGCGGAATCTAGATAATCAACCAGATTTTCCCCCATCAACACATATGGGTAATAATGATTAATATTATTAACCTTTATATTTGAGGCTAATGCTAATAATGACATTTGTACTAAACCATTTTCAGGAATATTGACGCCAATATCAGCTGATAATGTTAACTCATCAGAAATAACAGAGACATTGGTTGCATCAACTTGCCACGGCCTTTCACTGAAATCGGCGCTAACAGTTGCTGACAAATAGTTGTACGGGAGAGCTTGTTTAAAATGCTGTGCAAAATCTAACGTGCCATCTTTCGCTGCAAGTTGAAATTGCAGCTTTTCGTTCGAATAAATCAAACTGCCTGACGCATTACCTAAACCTGGGATCCCTTGACTGTATTGGGTATTAACATCAGAAAAAGTTGCCACAACTTTACTGCCTTGATTATTTTTATGGAAATAAATGTCTTCCACATCACCATTTAGCGCAAGTTCAGTAACCAACTTGCTATTAAATTCATCGCGGGAAAATAACGGAAACAGTTTTTTTAAACCTGACAGATCAAGATAAGAAAAATAAGCGAACAATTCATCGTTATTTTTTCTGGCTTCAATGGTTAATTCTTGCCAATACTGCTGATTAATTTTTAATTTAAAAGGTGTGGACCGCAAGGTAAGTTGATTAATGTTATCTAAACTACCCACAAAAAACTGTCCCTGATGAATACTGAAACTTTGATTTTCGTCTGCATCGTGCCAACTAATCTCATTATCACCCAGTACGAGTTGCAGGTTTTTTGCCAGACCATCTTTAATACTTAACCAAGCATCAAAATTAATAGTAGAATATGTTATTTCTTGTTCAATAACATTGGCCTTATTCAACCAGGGACTAATATCAAGTTCATTGCCTTGCAGGTATATCTGCCCGTTCATATCCTGACGGTTAGAACCTTTAATATCAATCAATAACTTCAAGTTGTTTGACGATAAACCATCAACAATAACATCCCCCATAGCAAGGTGACGATCTTGTTTATTACTCCAGTTTAACTGACCAATTAAAAAAGTATGCTCTTCTTGTTCAGTCCGATAAATTACCTGACTGTTACTTAAAGAAAATTGACTAATTCGTTTAAGAAACAATTCGCTGAGATTATTAAGCAATGATGCTTCTGAAGCTGATTTACTGTTATCAGCCATGACAGTTTGATTAACATTGTGATCTAGAAGAACTTTGGCACCGTCTAAATTAAGATCATAAGAAATGATTTTCCAGGCAGCTAAGCTAGCCCAGAAATCAATACTTATTGCAATTTTTTTAATATAAACTTCAGCAGTTTCCGTTTGCAATAAACTCACATTTTCAACAATTAACGTCAGACCGTGACTCTGCCAGCCCATATTTAATGAGCCAATAATAATATTGCTGTTATAGCTGGTATTTATATAATCCTGGAAACTTTGACGGTACTGATGAGCATAAGGTAGGAATAAGCGTAACGAACTAATAAGCACCGCAAAAACCACCAGCAATATTGCCAGAGTTTTATACAGTTTATTTAACCACTTATTAAATACTATTGAAATACTCATTAACTTTAATTAACACCAATTAAATTTATCTTAGCAGCTGAAACTTCATAAATGATTCAAATAGCCTCATATCACATAGGCTATGCAACTTGAACCGTAACTAATGTCCGTCCAGAAACAGGGTCGTAGCGAGGGCGATCCAATGGTGCAATATGAACACTACTAGCGTTGGGTATTTGCTCATTCTAAATAACATTATCTAGTGGTGGTCAGATTGTGCCAGTGGAACGTCCGCAGTAGACATTCGTTTCTGAACGGGCACTAGCTATAAATATACTATAGCAAAGATGAACAGAACCTTAATATTACTGAAACTAAACTCTCTGAAAATGCAGTTAAGATGCGTTCTCAAATTACGTAAGTCTTTACATCATCACTACATCAAACTGCTCTTGATTATACATAGCTTCGGTTTGTATTTTAATTTGCTTACCAATAAAAACCTCTAACTCCGCCAAGTTATGATATTCATCATGTATTAAAGACTCACTTACCGCAGACGATGCATAAACAATAAATTTATCCGAATCATGAGCCCTGTTAACCCGAACAATTTCTCTTAAAATTTCAAAGCAAACTGTTTCCACCGTTTTCAAATGACCACGCCCTGAACAGACAGAGCATTCACCACACAAAATATGCTCAAGACTTTCACGGGTACGTTTGCGCGTCATTTCGACCAAACCAAGAGATGAAAAGCCGCTAATACTGAATTTAACATTATCTTTACAAAGAGCCACTTCAAGACTGTGCAACACTCGTTTTTTATGATCATCAATCGTCATATCAATAAAATCAAGAATAATAATGCCACCAAGGTTTCTTAAACGTAATTGCCGCGCAATCGCTATCGTTGCTTCAATGTTCGTATTAAAGATAGTCTCTTCAAGATTTCTATGGCCAACAAAAGCACCGGTATTGATGTCAACCGTCGTCATCGCTTCTGTTTGATCGATAATTAAAGAACCGCCTGATTTTAAATCAATTTTTCTATGCAGCGCTTTTTGTATTTCATTTTCTACATCAAACAAATCAAAGATAGGCCGTTCACCCGGATAGTATTCTAAAACAGGTGTTACTTCTGGCACAAACTCTTGAGTAAACTCAGCCAATTGTTCATAAGATAATTTTGAATCAATTCTAATGCGTTCTAATGCTCCTCCAACAAAATCTCTCAGCACCCTGAAAGCTAACGGTAAATCGTGATAAAGAGCTAACTTTGTTTGTTTGCGTTGCTTTCTTTCAACAACCTTATTCCAAACCCTGCGTAAAAACTCTGCATCATGTTTTAATTCTTTTTCACAAGCACCTTCAGCAGCGGTACGAACGATAAAACCCTGTTGTTCATCACAATAAGGAGTAACAATGTTTTTTAACCGATTTCGTTCATTAACATCTTCAATTCGCTGTGAAATACCAGCATGACTTGCATACGGCATTAACACTAAATAGCGTGAAGCAATAGTTATGTCTGTGGTTAAACGAGCGCCCTTACTACCCAAGGGGTCTTTAACCACCTGAACCATTATATATTGGCCTTCATGAACTAAAGTCCGGATATCAGGAACTTGCTCTCCATTATTATTCGATTTTGTTTCAGGTTGAGGTACAGCCTGAGTTTCACTTTGACTTTTATTCTGGTTAAGAATTAATTTAAAATTTATATCAGAAGCATGCAAAAAAGCCGCTTTGTCCAAATTAATATCGACAAACGCAGCTTGCATTCCGGGTAAAACACGGATCACTTTACCTAAATATATATTCCCAACAAGACCTCGTCGGGCCTCGCGTTCAACGTGAACTTCTTGCAGAACACCATTTTCAATCAAAGCAACCCGTGTTTCACTCGGTGTTACGTTGATCAATACTTCACCACTCATTTTAAATTCTCTCTGAATTAGGCCTTACTTTGAATGACCGTTGGCATATCAAATTCAGCTAATAAATTTGCTGTTTCATACAACGGTAGCCCAACTACCGCTGAATAACTACCTTGAATTTGTTTCACAAATTGTCCGCCAATACCTTGAATACCGTATGCGCCAGCTTTATCTTGTGGTTCACCTGTATGCCAATAACGTTCAATTTCATTATGGGTTAACGCTTTAAAATAAACATCTGTAACGATAACCTGACTAATAATTTTATCTGAAAAACCAGCAGCTATGCTGGTAAAAACCTGATGTTTACGATCCGAAAGCAAGTTTAACATTGCTAAACAATCAGCTTTACTCTCAGGTTTTCCCAAAATTTGTTGTTTATAAACCACACTGGTATCAGCACCAAGCACCACGGTACTCTTTTGGCTTAAATTTTTGCTTAACGATTGAAGCTTCAACACATGTTGGACTTTTTCTCTTGCCAATCGTTCAACATAGGCCTGTGGCAATTCATTTTCATGCACTGACTCATCAAGATCAGCAGCCTGACAAGTGAACTGATAACCTAGTTGCGACAGTAGCTCCCGCCGTCTTGGCGATTGTGACGCAAGAATTAATTGTTTACACATTATTTTTAATTTACTTATAAAAGCTTTTGTTAAAAGTTTATGTTTAAAAAATCGGCTAAAACAAAATTAACTGATTTTAAAATGTCTACGTACTTTGCGCAGCAGTAAAAATGCCCAAGGCCACAATATAACAGTGGTAAGTACGGGATAAAGGTAACTAGGTAAAAATACTGCGTCAGTTAAAAAACGCTGCAACCAAAAAACTAACAAATGGTATAAAGCCGCCAGTACACCAATAATAAGCGCTTGCTGCCATAATGAAAAATTTCGAATTTTTTGATAATTATCAGCAACAATAAAAACAGCTAGCGCCATTGACGCGGCATGAATACCTAAAATTGAACCTAATAAAACATCGAGTAAAAAACCCATAACTCCGGCCGTAATAACATTCACTCGATTTGGCAAAGCCAAAGACCAGTACATTAGCACCACTAATACCCAATCAGGACGGAAGGTATCAATACTCAAGGGCATGGGCATAATACTCGCCATTAAAGCAAGTAATAATGTAAACAAAATCATGATGCCATTATGTGCCAGCATTAACGACTTCCTTTTTTGGTGAAACTTTAGACTTTACCTTTGGTAGCATATTTGGCTTAGAGGAGAATACAGACGCAGGTTGTTCTGGCCATAAAAGCAATAAGTAGCGTAAACGATCAATTTGCGCAACAGGTTGACTAAAGACAAGAGAAAAAGGTCGTGATTCATCTTGCACAACATGGGTAACTTTCGCAACAGGGTAACCCTCAGGATACTTTTCTCCCAAACCAGATGTCACCAGTAAATCCCCTACTTTTACATCTGTACTATGCGTCACATTATTATCAATCAAACGATCAATCCGACCAGATCCGGTCACAATTAAGCGAATACCATTTCGTCTTATCCGAACAGGAACAGCATGCGTTAAATCAGCGATCAAAATAACACGGCTGGTCGTTGTACCTGCATGCAAAACTTGTCCTACAATGCCCCTATCGTCTAATACGGGCTGGCCTTCGTAAACACTATCATTCGCTCCCCTGTTAATAACCACCTGATGAGTATAGGGATCACTATCAACCGATAAAATTTCAACTACCATTTTCTTAACTTCAGCCCGCAATGGAGATGCCAGCAAAGAACGGAGACGATCATTTTCCTGTTTAATGATTATAAATTGCATTTTCTGCTGCTGAAAGAGTAATTCTTCTCTTTTGTATTGTTGGTTTTCAGCCATTAAGGTTTTTCGGGAAACTAAGTTTTCAGCAGCCCAAATCATTGCTTGTTTAGGCGCATTAGCCAAATATTGCAATGGACTGACCAACGACTGCAAATATCCACGGACACGATCAAAACTGTCCATTTTATGGTCGAAAAAAATAAGCAACACAGAACAAAACAGCACCAAAACTAGTCGGTGCTGTGCAGAAGGGCCATGTTTAAAAATTGGGTTCATAAAAACCTATTCAGTAAAACCAGTCGCTATTCATTTAACGTCTTATTTTGAATAATTTACATCAACACGAACTAGTTATTCATAAGAGAATAAATCGCCGCCATGCATATCAATCATTTCTAACGCTTTTCCGCCGCCACGGGCAACACAGGTTAAAGGATCATCAGCAACCACAACAGGAATACCTGTTTCTTCCATTAATAAACGGTCAATGTCTTTTAATAATGCACCACCACCTGTCAATACCATACCGCGCTCAGAAATATCTGAAGCTAATTCCGGTGGTGACTGCTCTAAAGCAACCATTATTGCACTAACAATACCTGTTAACGGTTCTTGTAATGCTTCTAATATTTCATTGCTGTTTAAGGTAAAACTACGAGGAACACCTTCAGCAAGATTACGACCACGTACTTCAATTTCGATAACTTCTTCTGCAGGATACGCTGAGCCAATTTCATGTTTAATACGCTCAGCAGTAGCTTCTCCAATTAAGCTACCAAAATTACGCCTGACGTAATTAATGATTGCCTCATCAAACTTATCGCCACCTATTCTTACTGAAGACGAATAAACCACACCATTTAAGGAAATAATACCAACTTCAGTAGTACCACCACCAATATCAACCACCATTGAGCCAGTAGCTTCAGATACAGGCATTCCCGCACCAATTGCAGCAGCCATAGGTTCGTCAATTAAATAAACTTCCCGGGCACCTGCACCAAGAGCAGATTCGCGAATAGCACGACGTTCAACTTGTGTAGAACCACAAGGTACACAAACCAATACACGAGGACTAGGACGCAAAAAGTTATTGCTGTGCACTTGTTTAATAAAGTGCTGCAACATTTTTTCAGTAACGAAGAAATTTGCAATAACACCATCTTTCATCGGACGAATTGCTTCAATATTACCAGGGGTCCGACCCAACATAGCTTTCGCTGCAGTACCTACCGCAGCAACACTTTTTGAACCGCCAACACGGTCTTGACGGATCGCTACCACAGAAGGTTCGTTCAGCACGATACCCTGGTCTTTAACATAAATAAGTGTATTAGCTGTACCCAAATCGATTGATAAATCGTTGGAAAACATGCCGCGTAATTTTTTAAACATAAAGTCGTAATGTCCTTTGAACTATGCCAGTGTGATTGCCAGTATTCTTGTCATTTTTAATAAATTTTATTTAATCGGCTAATCATAACCCAGACTTTGTGAGATGTGTTGTATGTTTTGTAAAAAAATGCCTCAAATGTGGAGTTTTTTCATTCAAAGAGATAAAAATTGGGGTGTTCTTTCATAAACAGCACAATTTTGTGCCATTTCTTCTATCAGCAAGCATAAAATTAATTGCTTAATTCCCGACATTGTATTATTCGGTCATTGCCTCGATAAATACCGAAGGTTGCGATTGCGTATGGATTATCATCAAAAATCAACCCACCGGAAAATTCATCTTCATTATTCCAGTTATATCTTAACCAATCAGGCGTTGCGGTATAAGTAATTTTTACCTGTCCCCTGCTTTCGGGAGTATCGTTAGGCTTTTTCATCAGTATTTCTGCTATTCCTTCAGAAAAAGTTCCTTTACCTGAGCTTGATGTAACACCTGGGTTCATTGATTCGCTAACCAAGGTGTAATTTTCAGTTTCCTCAAAATTATAAGACGTGCAACTATCTTCTGTATTGGTAATAAATTCGTTGCCATTCCAATATTGAACTTGCATAGGCATTGGCAAACCAGATGTTTCCGGGCCATAGCCATTTTCGATTACCCAACGACCAAAACGAAGTTTATGTCCTGTCGGTTTAACCATAAAACTCGACGATGGGTTTAAATCCGCATTGACGTCGTCTGAGTCTTCAATTTTTGTTATTGCTATAGCATAATTTCGTTCAAATGGTCCAATTTTTGAGTTGGTATTTTTACTGTAGGAGAATATATCTAAACCAAATACATACTTCATAACGCCATTAATTTCTTCTCCGTTTATGTCCGTTTCTACAGAAAAACCAGCGGATGCTTTAGTACTGGATACTTGCATATGAGGCGCATCGTCTATGCCGTTATTTGTTAAATCAAGCCCATTTACCCCTTGATCTTCATCGGCATAATTTAACTCAACATCTCCAATTTTCAGTTTTAGATAATCAGCCCCAGTATAATTTTCAGTAATATTTCCATCTTTATTCTTTGCTGTTATCGTTATTTCCGGCACCAAATCGGTGTCATAGGTAAATGCTTGGCCTATATAGGTAAAAGGCGTACTTCCAAAAACACACGTATCTTGAAAAGCAGAACTATTTACACTGACAGCAAAATGATCAGGAATAAAACGACCAATATTAGTTCTCTGTCCTGACACACCTTGCCCACCTCCCATAAAATCACCGTTCAGGCCATTAATTTCTAAAATGCCCACTTCACTCCAACTTTGCTGTTCAATCGTCAAAATACCCTCTGTAAAATCACCCAATTTAGCTTCTTTTACCAACAGTTCACCTTTAGAATTACTGTCAATTAAAGTATCCGGTGACAAACTAATAATTTCATTTTCAGCAGAAGAAACCTCTGAGATATTCAGTGTTACTTTATTATCAGTTAATGCAGAAAGGTTATCGGGAATACCGTCATTATTTTGATCATCAGCTGACTGCCAGATTACACTACGGACCGACATTTTAAAGTTTTCCCCAGCGGTTTTATAAACGGAATCATTGCCGGAGTTTACGTTTGGATCACCCTCAACTTGAATATCAAAGCCAAAAGGCCGAACAACAAATGAGCTGATCCCACCAATAATTTGATCCCCGCTACCCGTTAATTCACCGACACCTGATACATCTTTAGCATTAAAACTAATTTTTCCCACATCAAAGTAAACAACAGGTAAAATAGCAACACCATTAATAAACATAATGTTTTGTGCAACAGCAGAACTTTCATCGTTTTTAATATCAGTGTCATTCACTTTAATTTGGCTTGAACTCAGGGCAGGAGAAATAAATTCAGACCAGAACTTAATGCTTTTTTCCCCTTCATATTCTTCAATTACACCACACTCACTACTCGAAGGGGTTTGACCCGCAGCAGTAAAGGTAACATCAAAAGGTTTACCCGCAACTTGTGTTCCAATAGGCGATGGACTAAAAACAAAACCAAATGGGCTGAAAGTGATATCGCCTTCGGTATTTTCATCAACAAAACTGCCTTCTTCTACTGAAACGTTTAGTATTTCCTGATGAGTATCTGATAACGTTAATACCGCAACGCCGGCATCCGCCGGATTAAAAGTATAACTTGCAGCACCATCATTACTGGTAGGGTCGGTCAAACTGCCACTCGACATTCCTTTACCCCAAGTCCCGTTGCCAGTAGACGTTGTTAAGTTAATGGTACCCACATAATCACTCACCAGATAATTTGCAGCATCTTCTGCTCTGATGGTTATATCTTCAGGAAAACAATTGATACCATTACCATCATGACTAATTCTAAAATGATCCAAACTGCAACTTTTACTGGCAAAAATTGATACTGAAGAAAGTGTGACACTTTCATCATCCTGATACCAATCGGTATATCCTTCTGCAATCTGGAGTCTGATACGGGTATTGCTGGACAAATACGGGCTGATATCAAAACTGAAAGTCCCGTTATGATCATCTACAAAATTATTTAAAACAGTATAATTCGCACCGCCATCTTTCGATATTTTCAGAGCAAAAACATCGCCATCTTCTAAACTACCAGAAGTCTGAAGCTCTAATTGCACAAAAGCAGAGCTATAATTGATTAAATTGACTTCCCGCTCAATGCCATACAAGGGTGCTTCTCCAATCACCCGTCTTTCTAACAAGATCTCCCCCGCATGAATATAAATATGACCCGTACCAGGTGAACCGTCATCTTCAATTTCAAGCCAATTACTCGCCCATGAACTGGTGCCGTCATTTCTGCTATAAGATCTCGAATTAAAATTATCAACAAAAGTGGCACCGCATAAAGCACTGCAAGGACGTGTTTCATTCATCACAGAATTTACTTGTGACTGATTGAGAAAAGTCTCATAAATTCGTACTTCATCAATGTAACCATCAAAAAATCGTACCGTAGGAACTAAGTCTTGCCCAATTTGCAGAGGATCATTATTAATGATTAAACTTCCGGTTGAACTTGATCTACCTTTCTCAATACCATCAACATAAATTACCTGTGCTCCGCTTGTGAAAGTAATGGCAATGTGATGCCACTGCCCTGGAGTGATATTGGCACCAGAAGTTGTTAATTCCCCCCAATACCACCACCAGAATATTTCACCATTACTATTAAGGTGAAACTCATAATTTTCATCTTTAGAGAGAATAGTACTATGATCGCTGTCAGGAATAACATTGGTTTTTATCCAGGCACTGACGGTTAAATTATCTTCAATATCCAGTAAAGAATCACCTGTGGATGTATCATCTAACTTAATAAAACCAATATTATTATTAAAAAGACCATAGCCACATGTACCGGGGTCACCACCTATGGCAGGATCATTATTTTGAATAAAGGCACTTTGGGTCGATAAATGCAAACCATTGCCGGAAAAATCCAATACCTCATCATTATTACCATTTAGAAATAATTCATCAAAACGCCATTCGCCAATTAATACCGGCTGAGTACACATCCCATTGAACAATGCATCATCAATATAATTTTGTTTGAAATTAATCGTGCCATCTAAAGTGGCGGAAGAAACTAGTGCAGTAACGGAGCCATTAATCAAAGCACCATCAGTAATTTCAGCCGTTCCTTTTACATAAACAATGGCATTAATTACCGTCTCAGCTCCTGTAATCGTTAAATCTGAACCGATAACAATAATTAATTCTTCCGGCTTACCAGACTCATTAATTTTAACGTTATTCCAGCTAATGTTTTCTTTGAAAAAAAGTCTGGCAGTAGTTTCAACACTATCAATAGACTTAAGGGTCACTGCATCACCCTCAGATAATAGCGAACCTGAGTAAAAGTTATCACCCCGACCTAATTCAGTATCATCCACTAAGTGATCTGTGGATCCATTTGCCAGTAAATTAATTAACATATTACCGGTTTTTATATGTTCACCTTGAATAGCTTCAGGAAAAATAGCACTGCAACTGACCAAACAATTACTTGAAGTGAAACTCATTTGACAAGAAGAACCACCACCACTATTACAAACCAGACTGTTTTCTGGCGTAATGTTTGGGTTAGCAACAGACAGAGTAACATTGCCTTCGTTGACATGATAAAAATTAACGCTGGTCGAGCCCGTAAAATCTTCAATACTCTGAGTAACACCATCAACTTGAAAATCCAGATTTACCGGATTTATCGCTAATGAAGAACAATCTTCATTAGCACAAGCTTTAATATCAACAGATTCTACTGCACAAGTAGCACCCTCACCGTCATGAACAATTTCGAAATGATGAAGCAAAGGGGCAGATGGTGCTGAAGTAATATCAAGCTTAACGTAATCTACCAAAATTGAATTAGATTGATTCCCTGTTCGTTTATCATTTGAATGTAAAAAAATGGTGATCGCATTATTATTACCTTCATCAATATAATCACTCACGTTACTGCTAATAATAAGTGTTAAATCGACAACCTGATCTACATTTCCACTATTGACGATAGATTCATAAGCTGAGGTTTCATAATTCCAAATATAAAGGGTTACACCATCTTCTCTGGGAGAATGAGAATTACTACCAGCGCCACGCCAATAAAACTCAATTTTAATAACATCATTTTTATTTTCATCAATCTGAATAACATAACGGTTTGCAGCATAACGTCCGTTTTTACCAACACCGTAAATGACAAAATCTTGATCAATTCCCGTAATATTACTGTATTCAGCTGCATTAAATTCTGTCGATGGCATAGTATTACTACTCGGAGGAATATAACTTGCTGCTAGTTGGCCATCGTAAGCAAAAATATTAGTGCCGGGGAGTCGGTTACCAAATTCATAAGTAGTCACCGCAAAAACATTGTGCATTGAAATAATGTAAAACAACGCAACCAGAAAAAATCTTAACCGCATTTACAAGCTCCTCGCTTGAACCTCTAAGGTGCGTGATGTTTTTTCTCCATTAATATCACACTGACCCGTGCTGGTAATTGTATAATACCTAGTTCCGTCAACAGAAAAACTGGAACATTCCAAAATCACTATACGACAACCTTTTAACCCTTTTATTCCCGATAAGTCAGGAGCCCCCCCAGAAGGATCAACGGGATCAACAGCCGGGCAATCTACCGCCGCTGATTCTAAAGGAAAAAGTTGCTTTAATCGCCACTGTAATCCTGTTTGAGCTGCTGTATAAGCGCGCGTACCCAAAACTTCATAGGCAAACGTTTCCGCACTGGAACTCATCATTCGCATTAAGCCTGCACCAAGTAAGGACATGACCACAATGATAAATATTGCCAGCACTAAAGAACTGCCTCGTTGAGAGGACGCCAGGACAGAAGTGTTCCCCTGTCGTTCTGCATTTTTTGAATAAAGTTTTTTATGGCGCATTGTTTTAGGGCGCAGTTTTTTATGACGCATTGTTTTATGGCACATTAGGTATTTGCACCTCATTACTGAAAGTCACGTACTCAAAATTCCGTTCAAAAGTGAACGTAATTAAAACGGTGGCGTTACGATTCAGTGTAGGGTCATCGACGGTAAAATTACTTTCAAAGATATCGTCGGCCATTAAGACACCGTTCCCCGCTCCAACATAGCGAACTAATTGTCTGCCTTCTAAACAATATTTAACTTCATCACCAATAAAATAAAGCCTGTTCGTGGGGGAATCTTCCCCAAACAATACATCATTAGAAAATGAGATATCCCACTGGTTATCCCCCGCACCAGTGTTTGATAAACTGTTTAGAACGAAAACTTTATCCGTATCATTATCGTATACATCTTGTGGCCTTAAGGGATAAACGGCGACGCTATTGTCAGAGCCTATTTGAACTTTAGAAAAATCAGCGGCATTTCCAACCAGTTTAATTGTTTTCGCTGCAGCTTCAGGAGCTACCGGTATATCAAGATAAACAAAACTAGTAATAATCGGGGTATATTTTAAACACTTATTATCATCAACAACTATTACACTATTAGGTAATGACGTGCGTAACTCTCGATTTAACCTTTCAACAGCAAAACGAGCCGTAGAAATAATTTCATCTCTGCTGGTGACATCAACAAAAATTTGCGTCCCAATATTTAAAACACCGCTAATACCGACAGATACAATGCCAAGCAATACGATAGCAGTCACCATTTCAATTAAGGTAAAACCTGATGTCGAATGATTTTCTTTAACCGCTCTCATTAAAAATTGGCCTTATAACTGGCAAAAGTTATTTCATAATCTTGCGCGGTGGTTACTGTGATGGTTATTAACTTAGCCGTTTTATTATCACTGTTGCCATCATCAGCAAAGCAAACACCATCATAATCACCATCATTACAAACAGTTACCAATATGCTAAAACCTTTATAAAGTTCAGTCATTCCGATCCCAAGAGGATTTTCAATAACATTTAAACCATTATAATCATCAACATCATCAAATTGATCTCGATTCCCGCTCCCTTCTTCTGCACCTAATTCATCTTCAGACGTACAAGCAGTAGATAATTCACCACAACGCACTTCCCCTCCGGCCATATCTGAATTTTCATCAAATGCTTTGGCTAAAATTTCATTAAGGATTGCCTGACCAAGTTCTGCCGCGCGTATTTGATGTATTTGCTCGGCACTTTGCCTGGCGGTCGGAAGGATCATAGTTGAGATAATAGAAAATGACAGCGCGAGTACCACTATGCCGATGACGAGTTCTATTAAGGTAAAACCTGAATGGCGTTTTGCGTTTAAAAAACGAGTGTTAATTTGCATGAATATAACCCTCGGATTCTATTTTAACAATTGCTTTACCGCTGCCAACAAGAGTAATAGTTACACCAGTACCACAGGTATCACAAGAAGGTCGGCCCATTTGATCAAATTTGAAACTGGTGATCCCTGTTGTAGCAAATTCCACATTATGATCAACGTCAATGTCTACTTCATCTCCTCCTGAACAATAAGACAATAATAATTTCTTCTTTTGAATTTCGATATTATGGCAATTATCATAACTGTCAGTTGTTTGTTGCATTGCCCGGTATTGAATAGCCCGTAATTTGGTAATAACTTCGGCTTGGTAAGTATATTCTTCGAATCCTTCAGAAGTAAAGAATTTGGGTGTCACCGTCACAGCTAAAATACCAATGAGTAAAATCACCAGAATAAGCTCTATCAGCGTAAAACCACGGCTTAATGCATCAGGGCTAGCGAGACCTTTTAGTGATAAACCTGGGTTATACTTCGAACGAATACTCAAAATAGCTTACCTGTTCAGCTTAGTGGTTTCTTTGATTAACTCAGCTCAAAAAATCAGTTCAAAAAATCAGTTCAAAAAATCAGTTCAAACAAGTTCAAACAATAAGAACAACAACAACAAATCTGATTGGCAATATATCATGCTATCGCTTTATTTGTGTCAGGTCTAATGCTTTACCCGAAAATTTATCAATCTATTCAATTAAACTCAATTAAACGTTAAAACAGACTAAGCTATTGTAAATAAAATGAATCGGCTTTAATCTTTCCACTATAGTTTCTCATATAAATTCAGGCCAGTTTTGTTACTTTTCCCTTACTTTCGCTTTTTCTTAACAGGCTATTTTTTACTGGGTATGCATTTCCTCATGGAAACTCCCGGAGGTTATGGTCTGGCATTTTCTTTTAATGTTATCGCCTGGCTCACTACTGTAGTTCTAATTAGTCTGGGTATATGGCAAATAACGCTTAAACAAAAATTTCATTTTAATCAATTAAGTATTATCTGTTTTATGGGGACTTGTTTCCTATTTATTCCAATGTTTTATTCCTATCAGTTTACAGATCATGCTATCCCCCGATTGTTAGCCGTTGTAGCCGGATTATTATTGTTACTCTGTTTTTATCAATTTCAACTGTCAAAACTCAAAGCGGTAAATTTATTATGGCTTATTTTAATTGGTGTAGCCGTTGAAGTAAGTATTGGCCTAGTGCAATTTTTTATACTGGGCAAAGGTGACTGGGGCGGATTTGATCCAAACAAAAACCGAATACATGGCATTTTTTTACAACCCAATGTCATGGCGAGTTTTATGGCAACGGGCATCGCGTTATCGTTATATCTGTCTTCTTTACTAAAAGAAAACTTGTTAAAAGAAAGCCCGGCAACAGAAAGCTTGTTAAAAAATAGCAAAGATGAAGCTAAAGAAAATCCCCCCGGTTATCTATTAAAAATAAAACAAATTACTGTTTATTATAATTTGTTCGGTGCCAGTTTTTTACTGATATTAATACAGTCACGCACCGCTTACCTGGCTATGCTAATTTCTCTGTTCTTCTTATTGACTTATTTGGCAAAAAAAAACAAACATCAGCTGTTTAAAAACGCTTTAGTTATCATAATAGCCATCAGCGCCGCGCTTTATTCTCAACAAGAAAGTACCACTGTTGTGCGTAGTAATAAAATTTATTCTGATGCAGGGGCCAGAGCAACCATCTATGAAGTCAGTAGTAAAATGATTCTGGATAACCCGATAACTGGCTACGGTTATGGTAATTTCGAACGAGCCTACCTTGATTATTACAATCAGCTAAAACTTAACGAACCCGAAAGAAATCCAGCAATATTAAAATTAGACCATCCACATAACGAAATACTTTTTTGGGGCATTGAAGGAGGAATTGCTGCACTGATTGGGTTAGTTTGCTTTGCTATCGCTTATATTAATACTTTGCTCAAGCTACCAATAACAAAAGCATTTGCATTATTAGGACTTATCACTCCAATACTGTTACATAGCCAAACAGAATACCCGTTTTATCATTCTGCTAGTCATTGGATTATTTTCCTGATGCTGATCTGGTACACCGATCAGCAAAGTAACAGTAAAAAATATTCTATTATTATTAAGCCAACATTTCTATTACGGTTTTTTGCAATATTTCTACCCGTAATATTTGTGCCATTTTTGCTGACATCTTTGCACACCGGATATTTAGTTGTTCAACATGAAAAAAGTGGTTATATAAATATTGATAAACTCGTTCCAATTATCAATCCTTTACCCTGGCGATCTAGATTAGAAAACAGTGCATATGCCCATATTTTATTTACTGCGCTAGAGCATAAAAATCCAATAAAATTACAACGCTACGTTACTTGGGGTTTAAATAGAATAAAATTTAAACCACGTATTATTATTTATTCAAATTTATTATTGTGTCTGAAAATACAGGGTAAAGAGACTGAATACAAAAAACTTTTAGCAGAAGCTAAACAAACCTACCCTTTAGAAACGAACTGGGGAAAATCATTATCTTTAGAACATTAATTTAGAACATTAATGTTCAATCAATTCTGGTTTTGTGTTAATTGATATTATGTGGAATAAAATTGAATCCAAATAAAAACCGAGTACTACTCGGTTTTTATTTCTGCAAACATAAAACACTTTTTACGAACAATCAGTAACAGTAGCTACTATATTAGGTTTTACATTTTTACTCGCCGTATCCGTATAAGTAACATTACATGTTGCCGGAGTGCTTGCGCCTTTATGATAAAACATCCCACCACTTACACCGATTTCACTGTCTAAATCTAACAAATCCGGAAGAGAAGTCAGTGCGGGCCAACCCTCAACTAACGTTATATTTGTACCTGCCGCAGAAATAGGACCCACGCCCGTTTCTCCAGCAACCAATGCTTTAGCGTGTGCCATATCCGTTGCTGAATTCATAGCTCCTTCAACACCTTCAATTACAGACTTACGCGCATCACCAGTCAAATCAATAAATTTAGGTGCCGCAGTAGCAGCTAAAATACCTAGAATAACAATCACCACCACCAATTCTATTAAAGTAAAACCTGATTGACTGTTCATCTTTTGTTGAGTTAAATGCTTCATCTTATTCCTCTTAGTTTTTTATAATTTTAAAACTTCTTCAGCATGACAATTAGCCATGTCCATCCATCAAACGGGCACCAATCAAACCGGGTAACACTTCATATTTGTTTATTATCATGTTTAAGTTGATACAGTCCATAGCCTGTATAGGTTTGAACTCATGTAAATTAACAGCAAACATTGTTGAACTGTAACCCTAATTTAGCCTATATGGTCAGTGCCATCAAACGCTTGAATTTTTGTTAACGGATACTAGTTGTTAACTTATACTAATTATTGATATAAACAACCACTTCACTATTAGCGGGTTTATACACCAAGCTATTACCAACAGTAGTATCTCCATCACCAGACGGGGCAACAAATAACCCTGACCCAATATCTTTGGCTAACGTTTCTTTTAAGTAATAGTGACAAAGTGATCCATCATTACTACCTGATTTACTGACAAAATAGTCCATGGTACTGTCATCATTCAGCGTACCAATCAAGCTGGTAGCACCGGGTGGTTGCTGTAATATATTATTCCAGATATCAACACAATCAACAGCATCTAAACCAGCCAGATCATCACCATTATCAGACAAGCCCACCACGTATCCGGGACGTATATTAGTATCCTGAACCGTTAAAAACAGGGTGTTGCCATCATAATCAACAACATTTTGACCACTGGAATTTTTGGGACGACCTTCTGCTTCCCACTGGGCTCTAGCTAATGATATTGCCGTAGCAAAACCACCTGCCATACCTTCAATATTTGCTTGTTTGGCTTGATCAGTTAAATCAAGAAATTTAGGAATAGCCGTTACCGCTAAAAATCCTAAAATGACTACGACAATCACTAACTCTATGAGTGTAAAACCCGACTGTTTTTTCATCACAACCCCATTAACCATATTCATGTTAATTAAAACATTATTTAGTATAACACCTGTATGATTCTAGCAAGCATCTATCTAACAAGTCACTAAATTATTTAAACAAATAGTTCATAAATCTTGTTCAATATACTTTTATTTTACCGTTGTGTGGGAAATATTCAAAAAACTCACCCGACGGTATACTAAAACGACACATACTATTACCTCTTAACGTGGTTTGTTTCTGGCTCAACTTTATTTCAACCGCAGATACAGGAGATCTCATAAACTCCATTTCTGTATCCATTACATATTGCCATATTTTTTCACAACGAATGCCATTGCCATCCTCAACATCAATCCAGCCTTTCTTATTCACTGGGACTCTGTTTGAAATAATTGCACTGGCGTCATCATCATTTATGTTCAAATCTCTGGACGATACCTCAATAAAAGCGGGTTTACCATCCATCAGCCACTGAGCATGTACTAAGGTAAGTTTTATAATAAAAGCATTCGCTATTGCATCAAAACCAACTTTAGCTAGTGAGTCTTGTTGCTTAAAAAAATGATAAATAAAAGTCGACATCAATAGTGCAAATACAGCAATCACCACAACATTTTCACCAAGCGATTTTTCTTTTTTATCTGAGATTAATTGCCGTGCCATATTAACTATTTATCCTTAACCTTATTACTTACCTTGGAAATTACTTACCTTGGAACGCTGACATCATGTCCCACCACTTAGGGTGAATAAACGTGAAAATGCCTAAAACGACAAAATCTTTAATCAACAAAGTCTTCAATCAACATTACTACTTACCTTGGAACGCTGACATCATGTCCCACATCGGTGTGAATATTCCTAACGCAAGAATTAACACCATGCCCGCTACAATCGCAATCATTATTGGCTCTATACGTGCAGTTAACATACCTAATTCATAATCAACTTCACGTTCGTAATAATCACCAACTTCATCAAGCAATTCATCAACACGTCCGGTTTCTTCGCCAACAGCAATCATTTGCAATACAAGAGGAGTAAATAAGGTACTGGATACTGCTGAACGTAACAAACTTTCACCACTTTCTATTGAACTTCGCATTGCCAGGATCTTTCCTTGCATAAAGCTATTATCAACAGCATCAGCAACTAAAGACAAACCTGTGGTCATCGGCACACCCGCTTTTAGTACTATGGAAAAACTATGTGAAAAACGCGATAATATTGACCTTTCTATAATACTACCAACAATAGGTAATTTTGTTTTCAATCTATCCCACCAGTACTCCCCTTTCTCCGTACTTACATAATGTTTTATACCAAAAAAGAATACAACGCATGCCACTAACATATGTGGCCAGTAATTAACAAAAAATTCAGAACTGGTAATTAATATCTTGGTTGCCCAAGGCAAATCCGAACCTAACTTTTTAAACATATTCGCAAATGTGGGGATCACGAAAATATTTAATATCACCATTGCCATAACAATAGCTGAAAGCACAAAAGAGGGGTAACGAATGGCGGTTTTTATTCGTTTGCGTGTTTCTTGTTCTCGCTCAAAGTAGCTGGCTAATTTAGCAAAAGACAGATCTAATTTACCCGTATTTTCACCGACATGAATTAAAGAAACAAATAAAGGCGGGAACAATTTTTTATGTTGATTAAAAGCAGACGAAAGCGGGTAACCACTTTCAAGCTGACCAGATATTTCTTTTAACGCTTTACTTAAACTGACTGAAGTCGTCGACTCCGACATCCCGTTTATAGCTCTGAGGATCGGTACACCAGAGCGCATCAATGCATACATTTGACGACAGAAAATAATTAAATCATCAAGTTTAATACGTTCAAAACCAAATATTTCCCTGATATCTTTACTTGCTAAGTTTGTTGATTGTCCACCCGATTTTTTATTCTCTGTAATTGAAATAGGAACAATATTCTGATTGGTTAATTGCTCAGCAACAGCCATAGCATTAGACCCGTCAATTAAGCCTTTTACTTTAGCACCGGTAGCATCTCGTCCAATATAATTAAATGCAGCCATACTTACTCAACATAAATTACTCAACATAAATTACTCAAAATAAATTACTAAACATAAATTACTAAACATAAATTCACTTAAAATAAATTCACTTAAAATATAAGTCCAACTAAAATAAGATGCTGTTCTATTCAGACACATCAATGGTTTCAACTAATCGTAATACTTCCTCAACACTGGTAATGCCTTGCTGAGCATAATCGAAAGCAGATACAGCTAAAGGTTTATAACTAGGGTTTGCCTTAGCTTTTACGCTAAATGCTTCAGCGTCATCACGCTTTAAAGCTGACATCATACCTTCATTCATTTCTAACAATTCAAATACACCAATACGGCCTTTATAACCCGTATGCTGACAACTCTGACAGCCCCGTCCATTTTTGAATGTTACCTTATTCGCTTTGTCACCCACCAAATGAGTTAACCACATTTTTTCCTGGCTATCAGGTTGATAATCCTGAGTACAATTATCACATACTCGCCGTACCAGCCTTTGAGCGACTATTGCACGTAATGAACTGCCCACTAAAAACCCAGCTGCACCCATATCAATCAAACGTAAAGCACTGGTTATTGCATCATTGGTATGTAAGGTAGATAAAACCAGGTGACCCGTTAACGCGCCCCGCAGGCCAATTTCAACCGTTTCCTGATCCCGCATTTCACCCACCATTAAAATATCGGGATCCTGACGTAATGAAGTTCTTAAAACACTTGAAAAAGTTAAACCTATTTTATTATTGATTTGCACCTGATTTATCCGTGGCAAACGATACTCCACCGGATCTTCAACAGTAATTATTTTTTTACTGGCTTGGTTTAATTCACTTAATGCTGCGTATAACGTAGTCGTTTTACCACTACCCGTAGGCCCGGTAACCAAAATCATACCGTGAGGCCGGGTAATTTGATGACGTAATCGTTTAACGATATCCTCTGGCATACCTGTTTGCTCAAAAGATAACAAACCTGCCGATTGATCAAGTAAACGCATAACCACAGACTCGCCATGCTGTATTGGCATGGTAGACATACGAACATCTATACTGTGACCACTAATTTGTAGATTAAAACGACCATCTTGCGGTAACCGTTTCTCTGAAATGTCTAAACCTGCCATTAATTTCAAACGCAGGATCATTGCTGAAGCTATTTTATTTTCTTTAAGGATATTTTCTTGTAATACCCCATCAATACGCTGACGAATTCGCAAATGATGCTCGTCAGGTTCAATATGAATATCTGATGCACGCATTTGCACGGCATCTTCGAATACAGATTGCAGTAATTTACCAACAGTTGCATCGCCCCCTTCATCGGCAAACGTTGCCGACAGGTCAAAATCAGACGATTGATCGTATTCATTCCCTAACTGACTCGCAAAAGATTCAATATCTGCTGTGCGTCGATAAAGACTATCAAAAGCGTCAAAAAGTTGCGACTCCATTACCACAGCTAATGCTAAACGTTTAGGCGCCAGCATTTGCTCCAGTTGATCTAAACCACTTAAATCAGCAGGATCGCTCATGCCAATAACAACAGTGTCACCTTTATCTTCTATTACCAATGCACGTAAACGACGGGCGTGAACTTCAGGTAACAAACCCGCAACTTCGGTCGGAATACGACGCTGGCTAATATCTAAAAAGGGTACATCTAATTGCTGCGCTAAAAATTCCAGTAATTGACGTTCACCAATATGCCCCAGCTCAATGAGGGTATCACCTAATTTTCGTCCGGTACTTTTTTGGAAATTAAGTGCCTGCATCAAATGTTCATTGGTAATAATATGTTCGTGTACCAACAAATCACCCAGACGCATTTTTAATTTAGGTGCTACCATCAATATTCTCCCTGCTTAGTTCCATTTTGCTTAGTTCCATATTGCCTAGTTCCATACTGGCCTAGTTCCATACTGCTTGGTTCCATACGGATTGATTCAAGACTACTAACTGCCATGGTCACTCACCTAATTCCTGCAAACGCTGTTTTGAAAACTCGACTGCGCTGGCGGATAAGTCGCCCTTCTCCAAAGCTGTCCGGTAAGCTGGGATCGCATGTTCAAATTCACTGTTTCGATCAAATGCAACCGCCAAACCTAACCACCATCGCCCCACATCCGGTTGCATAACAAGTAAAACTTTATACGCATTTATAGCTGCAGAAAAATTTTCTATTTGCTGTGCTGTATTTGCCAAAGCTAACTGATATTCAATATCTTTTGTTTGCGCTAAACCTTTTAAATTTTGATAAGCCTGTTGTGGCTCACCCAGACTTAAATATATTCGAGCTTTCATCAAACGAAACTCACTATCTAAACCATCAATAACAATGCCCTGTGATAATAAATTCAATGCCGCTTGATAATCTTGACGACCAAACCACAAAGCAGCTAATTGTTTACGCGCATCTTTATCTCTGGGCTTGAGTAACAAAATATCTTCAAATAAACGCTCTGCTTTCTCTAATTTATTTAACTCAATAGCCTCTTTGGCTTGCGACATTTTTTGTGCCGCTAAATCTTCCGGTCTAATTTCCCTGCGGGTAACTGCCATGCTGGATTTACTTACGGGGCTTTTGCTTAAGCTATTATTACTTAATTTATTATTACTTAATTTATTATTACTTAATTTATTATTACTTAAGCTATTATTACTTAGGCTATTTTTAATGAATGAAGCATTGTCCGTAGCTCTTATTACTTCAGCCTTTTCATCGCTAACCTTTTGCTCACCTTCAACCCTTTCCCCAATTTTTCGGGAATAATCCTTTTCAAGCTCAGTATTCTTTGTTGCATTTAGTGTATCTACTGTATTTGATGCAACGCTTACCTGCGTTTCCTGCTGACTTGTTTGCTTGCTTGTTTGCTCACTTGAACTATCGTTTACTGAGGTTACTTTCTTATTATTTACCACGGTTGGCTTTAGGGATAACACACTTGATAACTTTGCCTGCTTAATTAATTTTTCTTCAAAATTGGCATTTGCGGCTAGCTTTAAAGACTGATTTTCTGAATATAATTTCCATACAAAAATACCGATACTGTTTATCAGTACAATAACAATAATTGCGACCAAAATGAGCGTTTTAGGGCTATGTGAAACCGCTGTAGATGCATTTTGTATTTGCCCGACAGGCGCACTTTTATTATCACGTTGCTCTAAATCTTTAAGCATCTGATTAATAACGCTCAACCTTGACCTCCAAAAATAAAATATACTGTTAGCGCCGAAACAAATATTGCACTCAAAACTGCACTTGCTGTGAACACATTTGGCTGATACCAAAACAATTTAGTATCTTCTGTATCTTTAATTGAAGCTTTTAAATGTTGACCCGTAATTTGATAGAGCCCCTGCCCATAACTCAGCATTAGCATTTTATGGCATAAAACATTAACCAACCGGGGGATCCCCTGACTGGCACGCGAAATGTTTTTACAAATCTGAGCCGAAAATAATGCAGCCCCCTTATAGCCTGAAACTTGCAGCCTATGCTGAATATATTGTTCAACCTCTCCCCCTGTCATTGCCCTGAGCTGATATGAAAAGGTGATCCTTTGCCGCAATTGACGAAATTTAGTTTCGCTTAAACGCTGGTCTAACTCAGGTTGAGCAAATAACACAACTTGCAACAGTTTACGTGTTTCGGTTTCTAAATTAGTAAATAATCGTAGTGCTTCTAAACTTTCTGCCGGTAAGGCTTGTGCTTCATCGAGAATAAGCACGACGGAATGTCCCTTCGCATTCAATTCTAACAAACGTTGTTGTATGCGCTCGGTAAGTAATTGAGTAGACATTCGCTGTGCTTGTTTAACCCCAAGTTCTGCCGCTACGGCACGTCTTAATTCCTCTGGATTTAAATAAGGGTTCGGAATATACGCAGTAACAAAATGCTCAGGTATTTCATTTAACAACTTCCGACACAATAATGTTTTACCCGTACCTACTTCACCAATAACTTTGATAAAACCTTCACCCGTTTTTAACGCCGTCATTAAAACAGCCAAAGCTTCGTTATGAGGCGCTAATCCCAGATAAAAATTTGTGTTAGGTGTTAACGTAAAAGGTAACTCCCTTAAACCAAAATGATACAAATACATATTGGCTATTTACTTTCAGGAAACCATTGTTTCAGCAAAGCTCTGGCATCCTTTAATTGGTTTTTCCATGTATCCTGACCGATAACAACAGGTTTAAGTAAAATGACCAATTCTTTCTTTTCAATTTTCTGGCGCTTACTTTTAAACAATTCACCAAGGAATGGAATATCTCCCAGCAGAGGGGTTTTTGATTCCAAATCAACTTTACGGGTTTCGATCAAACCGCCAATAATAACAATTTCACCTGATTTTGCCCGAATGATAGTATCAGATTCACGAACACTGCTTTGAGCCAGTGGCAATATGATTTCCTCCCCCCCCAATTGAATTAATTTTATTTGCTCCTCTGTAATGGTAACAGCAGGATGAACATGTAAAATAACCTCACCATTTACGCTAATTTGTGGAGTTACATCTAGCGCAATACCTGAGAAAAATGGCGTTAAATCAACTTCTGGAGTGACGGTGGTGGAAGTACCTGTAGTAGTAGTACTTGAAACATCGGTAACAAAATATTCATCCTTACCCACTTTAATGACTGCTTTTTGATTATTCGTTACTGTGATCCGCGGGCTAGACAAAACCTGAACATTCCCTTGCGTTGATAACAAATTAATGACGCCTGAAAAATCTTTATTATTAAATTTAAGTGATGTTGTACCACCAATTAATGTAGAAAGCGTATTTCCAACAAGACTGTCACCAAGGCTACTAACAGTGGAAAAAGTTAAATCTGTACTGCCCACATGACCAAGTACTTTATCCCAGCTAATACCCTGCTGATAATCGTCATTAAGGGTTACTTCCAGTATTTTTGCTTCAATAATGACTTGGCGACGTAAATGTTCTTCAGAATCACGTATAAACTTTTTTACTACTTTAATTTCTTCAGGCATAGCACGAACAGTAACCAAACCGGCTTGAGGTGAAACAATAACAGAACGACCGTCTTCATTATTTCCTTCAACAACACCCAAAAGAGAAAACAGATTAGCCTCTAATTCAACCCAATAGTTTGATTCATTATTCGTGTATATATTTATGCCGCTACTATTTTGATTGGCGCCACTTTGATTAGCCCCATTCTGACCAGAGCGACTGTTATTCGAATTGTTAGAGTTACCACTGGAACTACTCCCTCTATTTCGACGGTCGTTGCTTGAAAGCCCTCCGGAATTAACACTGGTAGACGATGAACCGTTCCGGGTAATGTATAAATAATTTAAAGGGATTGTTTCCGTACGCATACCCGCTGGGAAAACTTGAATTATTTTGCCTTTTCGTTGAATTTCATAACCGTAAAGATCTTCAAGAACAGTAATGACTTCATCTAAAGTCACATCTTTCAAATTTAACGTGATATTGCCACTTACATCAGGATGTATCGCTACGCTGTAGGCTGATTCATCAACAATGGCCGCAAAAAATGATTTTGCATCAACTTCGATTGCAGAAATTTGTAAACGTTTTTCAGCTAACAAACTCTGTTTTGCCCGTTCCATGCTTTGCTGCATAATTTCATTTTGCACTGCACTTGGCATGTTAAGCAGCGGTTTAGGTTTCGTTACTTTATTAGGTTTATTCGCATTGGTAATCGCTTCATCTAAAGCGTTTGCAACAAAAACGGGAGAATCAGGAACCGATTTACACCCGGCTAATGATATTAAAACGAGTAATGACGAAAAGAGTACTGACGGCATTCTTATTGAAGAAACTAGGCCTGAACAAAAATACCTACTCAATGATGATTTTTTTAAGTTATTTTTTTTCATTGTGATTTCGCTACTACGTTAGTAAATAATGATAACTCGATACGTTCCTGTAATGAATTTAACACGACACTTTTCGAGTTAATAGCAACAACTTGATATAAGCCAATTTCATCACCAACCTTCAAGGCTTTATTATTGATCACCGCTATACGATTGTTTTCTCTTCTAATAATTGATTGTAAAACTAAAGGAGCGTTTTTAGTTACCTTACCGGATCTTCGTTGATCAGAAAAAGGTTTGGTTGGATCTAAGTCTTGTCCGGCATGAGAAAAAGAACTCACTAGAGACAGCACCATCAACAATTTAACGGCAGCATTAACTTTCTTACCAGACGAATAATTACCAAACGAATAATTGCCAAACAAGACCTGACTAAACACCGATAAACTCCCGTTTTGTACTTAAACTATACATTTCAATTTCTAATTCACTCACAGGGTATTCTGCTAAATTATAATTAAACTCCTGCCAAAAAAACTTCCACGACAAATTTTCCAATTGGGTTAAATAATCACGTAACTGAAAATAATTTCCTGTGAGTTTTATTTTAATACCATGACGATACAAATTAAGGGAAGTTTTCTCAATTCCTTTATCTGAAGTACTATCACTAACTGTATTAATTACTTTAGGCTGCCTTTGCTCAGCAGATGTTTTCCCCTGTGAAAGCTTTCCCTGTGAAAAGTCTGTCTTGGCAGAACTTAACAGCGGCTGTACTCCCAGCAATTGAAATGAAACTAAAGACACACCTTTTTGTACTCTCAATAATTCAATCAAAGCGTAACGCATTTGTATCGGGTTGATTAAATCAGAGGTAAGTTCCAGCAATTCGTTATCAACTTTTGCCAATTTGGTTTCATATTGAGCTATTTGTTGATTCAACGCTTTGTTCGGATTTTTACGCAAACCCTCTTGCATCTCCCGAATAATTTTTTCGGTTGAATTTATTGTTGACGTGTTTTGCGCTATTTGTTTTTTAAATAGATCTATTCCGGCAATATTGCTATCAATAACAAAACTAAAAATGATAAATACAATTGCCGCTAAGCCAGTTATTAAAATTAAACCTTGCTCTCTGAAACTGAGGTTTGCGTATTTTTTTTGTAAATCAGCCCACTTTTCCATTGTTATTGCCCCTCTTCATCAAACTTTGAGCTAATAACAAACTCAGTTAATTTTTCTGCATTTTCCTGCAGTTTAAAATTGATAAAGGACTTACCTGATAATAAGTCAGAATGTTCAAACCCCGCCAGCCATTGAGGTACCGCGTCTGCTCCTTTGGCGACACCGACAAAAGTCATATCATCAAGGGTAATATTAACGCTTTTCAAACTAATATCTTTATGGTGAAAAGTAGATAATTCAGTCATCGCTTTAGCAAAACCACTGACATAGGTACGGGATGAATCAGTTAACTGCCCGTGAAGTGCCTGTCTGTTTACCATTAACATTTTTAAACTGGCTAGTTTTTCAACCAAAAGTGGATCAGGTTTTCTGTCTTTCATTTTTTTTTCTAACGTTGACAATAATGTCTGTTGCTGAATTTTTTTCTGACGCAATTCATCATGTCGAGCACTTAACTGTTTAAATTGATACTGACTGACAAAAGCCCAAAAGAACATTATCGCTAATACAAGACTACAAATACCAACAGCACGATTTAACGACAACAAAGGTGCTTTAGGAAATAACTCTGCCTGCAATAAATTTATATCATGTTTAGCCATTACCGCAGTTCTCCTGCATTTGAATGTGCAGCACTTTGGGTTTCACTTACCGTTGCACCCAGCGTAGCTCCTATCGAAGCTGCAAATGACCGTTGAGATTTAAATTGCTCAGGCAACGCTAACATATCCACTACAACATGCGTATTTTCAGCTAATTTCCGGGCAATAAAAGCTTCTGTTTCCAGTGGAAGAATGACCTTAATACTTTTAATTGGTGCTTGCTTAAGCTGTCGTTCAAAATAATCAGTAGAACGCTGTATTTCAAGACTTAGCGCATCAATTACTGTCATAGCAAGTTGTTCTTCACTCTGTTTTGAAATTTGAGCAAAGCCTCTTAAACGTCTTTGAAAAAACAGGCGGCCATTTTTAACGATCAGTAATAAAATTTCTTCATTTGGCTGCTGACAAACCAACAGACAAGCATCTTCCTGAACAGGCAACAAACGACTGAAAGCAAAGTCTTCAGTTATAATAGACTTTACTTGAATATCGTTTTGATTAAGTTGGGTAACAATACCCCTCAATTCTGATAACGATGCACAAACTACATTAATTTTCTCAGTGCCACCTGAAAGCGTAGGTCCGTCAAAATAATCGAGCACCATGTTGTCTGGGGAGAATGAAACTAAATCTTTTACCTGCCATTTCAGTGCACCGTTAATTTCTTCTTCCGGGATATTTGGCTTATCAACTTGCACAATTTGCGCTTGCTGTGCTGATAGCACTAAATGACACTGCCCTTTTAATTTATGCTCTTGGTGCAATTTTGTTAAGCTTGTGGAATAATCAGCGGGATTAGCTTCTACTTGCTGACAACTGATCTCATCGCTGTTGTTATCAGAGTTGCCAGAGTTACTAGAATCTGAGTTACTAGAATCAGAGTTACCAGAAGAACTACTGGGAATAGAGCAGTAGGCCACTGAATTTTGGCGAAAGCAGAGCCCAAGTACATGACTTGAACTCTTTTTTGATAATAAATTACTTAGCTTTTTAATTATTGACATTTATTGATTATATTTTTCTGAAGTAAATGTTTTTTATAGTTAAATGCATTAAAAATGTATAATTCTTGGTCCATTATGCTCTATTCATTTATAGGCGCAAGTTTTTCACGGAATTATCTTAACAAAACCATCAACTTTTATGTTAAAAAAATCACCGCTTCAAGTAATACAACATCCTATATTTTCCAAGCATCAACTGCATGTACAAATTAAACGTGACGATTTAATTCACCCGACCATATCAGGTAATAAATGGCGCAAGCTAAAGTACAATTTAATGCATGCTAAAAAAAATAATTACCAAGGTATTTTAAGTTTTGGCGGTAGCTATTCAAACCATATTCATGCACTTGCTTTTGCTTGTCAACAACAGGGGTTAGACTCTATTGGTATTATTCGTGGCGAAAAGGAATATGCAGCCAATTTCACCTTGAGCCAGGCGCAACATTGGGGCATGAAATTAAACTTTGTTGACCGTAAAACTTACCGCTTACGAAACGACGAACTTTATTTAGCACAGCTGAATTCAGAATATCCTGATCACTATATTGTACCCGAAGGCGGCAGTAATGCTTTAGCTTTACAAGGAATGGGAGAAGTAATTGATGAACTCAACCTGCAATGCGATTTTGATACGTTAATGGTTCCTGTTGGCAGTGGCGGCACTTTGGCGGGATTAATCAATACAGACAATAACCAGCATGAACTGCTGGGTATTTCAGTGCTTAAGCAAGGGAAGTCGCACAAAAACTATTTATCAACCGAAGTTAAAAATTTATTACCCCCAGACTCACAAAAATTCAACAACTGGCGTATATCAGACAATTTTCACCGTGGCGGGTATGCAAAATTTACTGAAACGGATAGCAATAGAATTTTAGCGTTTAATCAACAAACCGGAATAACCTTTGAACCTGTTTATTCAGGTAAAATGTTGCTGGCATTATTAGATTTAACAGAACAAGGTTATTTCCCGGCAAACCACCGTATTGTTTTACTTCATACTGGTGGTTTACAAGGTATTGCGGGTTTACTGGAGCAAAATAGACTGAATAAAGATCAATGGTCAATGCCAGTTACTTTAGAATGATTCAATACTGGCATTAAAATACATTGGAAATACTTTGCACTAATGCATTAATCAAAGGTTTTTGGGCAGTTTCAAAAGATAAATTGGCCTGATTTGCCACTGAAACTATACGTGTTTGATAACGTTTCCAATCAACATTTTCTGAAAATGACGACGTTTTACTACCCGAAATACCTTGAGTTAACGTAGATCGAGTTGATTCAGTAACCACCACTGTTGGTTTAGCTCGCTCAGAGATCCGTACATCAGTAATTATCGTGTAATAAATATCTTTCACCGATGCATCAATCATCGTCGCTAAAAGTCCGCCTACAACGGCCATGGCAATTTTACCGTCACCACTACCTAAGGTAGAGCCAACAGCTACACCTGTTAAAGCGCCATTTGTACCATTTCTATGAGAACGCTTATCAGCTCTGCCAACTTTTAAAATATTAGCCTGCAACATATAATGTGCTTCTTCCGGATTATCAGTTATCCGATAGCCATTAGCTAAAATAGCCTGATGTATCTGAGGTTCGATAACCAGACCGGGTTTATCCGACGTATTACGAACATCGACAAAAACCACGCGTTTGTCGGGAGCGACGGGATCTAAAAAGATGCTCTCACTCATTTTGGTCTGCACATCTAAATCTTTCTTTGCAACTGAGGTGTGTATTGCACTGCAACCAGAAAGAACCAAACTACTGATTACTGCGATTACTAACATACTTTTTTTCACATTATTCATAATAAACTCCATATCTGTACCAAACAAACTTAATATCAATCGGGTATATACCCAAACCACTTGGAAATACACAAATTCTATTGAAAAATTGTAATGCTTATGAACAAAAAAAACACCACGCTTTTTATAAAAAAACGTGGTGTTTTTGTCAAAATATGTAGCAACATGTCGTTAGCCGAAGCTAAAGACAAAACCGATAGCAATTAAGCTTCAGCAATAACTACCAATTTGATGCTAGTATCTACATCGTGATGTAAGTGAATTGCGATTTCGAATTCACCAGTTTCACGAATAGTACCTAAAGGTAAACGTATTTCAGCTTTAGTCACTTCAACGCCAGCTTCTGTGATCGCATCAGCGATATCACGAGTACCAACTGAACCGAATAACTTACCTTCGTCACCAGCAGTAGAAGCAATAGTAACTTCACTTAATGCAACAATTTTAGCTGCACGCGCTTGCGCTACAGTTAAAACTTCAGCTAAGTTTTTCTCAATATCAGCACGACGTGCTTCAAAATGTTCAACATTAGCTGCAGATGCAAATACGGCTTTGCCTTTTGGTAACAAAAAGTTACGCGCATAACCAGATTTTACTGATACTTTGTCACCAAGTTCGCCTAATTTGGCGATTTTATCTAGAAGAATTACTTCCATTTGAAACCCCTTATTAGCTTACTTATGTAAGTCAGTGTATGGTAATAATGATAAGTAACGAGCACGCTTGATCGCACGACCAAGTTGACGTTGATACTTAGCAGCAGTACCTGTAATACGGCTAGGTACGATTTTACCACTTTCAGTGATATAGTTTTTCAGTGTAGCAATATCTTTATAATCGATAGAGGTAGCACCTTCCGCTGTGAAGCGGCAGAACTTACGACGTCTAAAAAAACGAGACATAGATTTCTCCAAATTTGGCATTATTCAATTTAGCTGGAAAATTCAAACGAATTTAACATTTAAATGAACAAACGCCTTAATTAATCATTTCAATCTGTTCGGCATGTAACACCAGAATGGGATTCCCATTTCTAGCTTCGTGACGATTAATAAATCCCGTCACTTTTATATTACAGCCTTCAGTTAAATCACGAGTTAAGTGTTGTGACCATTCCCCTGTTGCCACTACTTTCATTCTTATGAATGCCTGGCGATTCATTCCTGCTTCATTTTGTATGGACTTATGGTCCATTGAAAACTGACAGTGTGCAATACCAGCAGGGCTTGTTGACAGCTTAGGTTTTTTAACAACCTGACCTACCAACACAAGACAATTCTCTTTTAATAAAGAGTTTGTCACGAATTACTTATTCTTCGCTTGCAGCTTTTGCAGGCGCTTCAGTAACATCTTTCTTAACTTCACGGCGATCGTCTTTAGCAGCAGCCATTGGCGATGCTTCAGTTACCGCGTTTTTAGTGCGCATGATCATGTTGCGAATAACGAAATCGTTATAACGGAAAGAAGTTTCTAATTCATCAATTACTGATTGAGGCGCTTCAATGTTTATTAAAACATAGTGTGCTTTATGCAGTTTATTGATTGGATATGCTAATTGACGACGACCCCAGTCTTCTAGACGGTGTATTTTGCCTTCATCTTTGGTAATGATCTCAGTGTAACGTTCGATCATGCCAGGTACTTGTTCACTCTGTTCAGGGTGAACCATAAATATGATTTCGTAATGACGCATTACGAGCTCCTTACGGTTGTAGTCTCATAATCTGGCTCAGCCAACACCAGTTGAGACAAGGAACAAAAAATGTTCGAGGCTGAATTAAGGTCGCGTATTGTAGGTAATTAGCCAATTTAATGCAAGGTAAAGGTGAAAAGTAATTGTTATTGGCTTCTACTGCTGAATTTTTTAGTAGGTAACATCTATTGGTCGTTGAGTGGGTTTAATTTATGAGTGCTTAATTTATGAGTGCTTAATTTATGACTCAAGTTTCGGAGTTCATTTTAACCACTTAGAATGAACTCTTTCGCTATTCTAAAGCCTCTTGCCGTAATGTAAAACTATCCATTTGCATGACTTGCGTAAAAAATTCGACGACGGTTTGTTCTATTTTTTCCATTACATTAAGTCTGTCTTGTTCCGTAAAATTAACAATTTCACTTAGCGCTCCTGCGATCAGTGCTTTAAATAGTCCCCATAATTTACTCGCAAAATTCAAGCAGTTTAGACTTTCTTCAAACCCATTTCTAACATCACTCAGCCGAGCTGCCCCCTCTTCCTGCTTAGCAAATAATAGCAAGCAAAAACGAAGTCCGGTTAGGTGAATCGAAGCAATATAAGCACTGTAATGTCGGCTTTGCTCTTTCAAAAAACCTAACTTTTGTTTAGCTTCTTTGAAATAAACTTCAATTCCCCAACGCAATGCATATGTTTCAAGCATGGCTTCATCATTTAATTGACTATCCGTTGTTAAGAAGAGCGCCCAGTCATGTTTACTGGCTTGTTGTTTTTCGTCGTTTATTGAGCGAACAAATAACAATTTCACTTTAACCCACTGAGAGGGCTCTTTATTTGTGGTTGCTAAATTTAATTCAACTACGATTGATTTACTTTGATAGGGCAAGTTATTCAGTGTTTGCCAATGTCCTTTTACATGTTGTTTATAAAGCTCTTTTGCACAAAGTAAGCGAGATATACCGTGAGCTTCCGAGAGGATAGTTTGACTTACAACCTGTTTGCTGAAATCAGGCCATTTTCCAGAAATTTACCACAGCA
>JABSOJ010000128.1 GCA_013216005.1 Alteromonadaceae bacterium
AATCTACTCATCCTTCTACTTTACAGCTTTACCCAAAACGCAGCAAGCTGCGGGGAATTAAACCCCAAGAGATTAAATGGTTTAATTACTGAGCGTCAAAGTTAACCCGTACTCGTTCGATTGTTTTATTTTCTGTTTTAGGCTGACGTTGTGCAACTTTATCGTCAATGACATTTTTTAACGCAATAATAAAACCCATGGCGATAAATGCACCGGGCGGTAATATTGCTAATAGAAATTGGCTGTCTAAATGATAAACTTCAATTCTTAATACTGTCGCCCATTCACCCAGTAATAAATTAGCACCGTCGAATAATGTACCTTGTCCCAGTATTTCTCTAATACTTCCTAATACAACTAAAACCAGTGTAAAACCAGTACCCATCATTAAACCATCGAATGCCGCTTGCTTAACAGGATTTTTGGATGCATAAGCTTCTGCACGACCAATGATCGCGCAATTTGTTACTATTAACGGTAAAAATATGCCTAAGGATTTATATAAGCCGTAAGTGTATGCATTCATCAATAATTGTACGCAGGTTACAAATGCAGCAATGATTAAGACGAATATAGGAATACGGATTTCTTTTGGCACCCATTGGCGAATTGCCGATACGGTGATATTTGAGCCCATTAATACCAGTAAGGTTGCCAGACCTAAACCTAAGGCATTGGTGATGGTATTAGTTACTGCCAATAAAGGACATAAACCTAGTAATTGTACTAAGCCCGGGTTGTTTTTCCATAACCCTTGCCAGGCGATGTCTTTATATTCTTTGTTCATTTGAAATTTTTGCATTATGAATTATCCTGGCAAGTGCCTGTTTGTACAAATAAATCTTTTTGATATTTCGCAAAATATAGTGCGGTTCTTTTTACTGTTTTAACTACGGCTCGCGGTGTAATTGTTGCGCCGGTAAATTGATCAAACATTCCGCCATCTTTAGAAACTGCCCAGCGACTGTCTGTTTCATCGGTAATTGATTTATCGGTGAAGCTTTTGATCCAATCACTTCTGCGAATTTCAATTTTATCTCCCAAGCCCGGTGTTTCGTTATGGGTTAATACCCGAACACCACTGACACTGCTATCTAAGTTAACGGCAACCAGCATGTTAATTTTACCGTTGTAGCCATCAGGTGCTGTGTTGGTAAAAGCTATTGCCACGGGTTGGTCATCCATTCGTGCGATGTACGCTTTTTGTGGTAGATTTGAAAACAGCGGAGCTTCATCCTTGTTTTTGCCATTATCAGTTTTATTACTACCACTATCAGCAGTAATAATTATGCAGTCTAGATAAATATCATTGTTGTATCGTTCAGGGGCAATAATATTATTTAATTTGGTTAATAGTTGTAGTTGTTCCTGATGCAGAATTGTGTCTTTGGTTAACAGGTGAACCGTGCCAACTACAGCGGTACAGGCAATGGCAAATAACGCAAGAATTTTGGCGTTTTTTTCTATAGCTATTCTCATTTATTGCTTCCTGTCGATTTATTCTGTACTTGATGACCATAGGTACGGGGTCTTGTGTATTGATCTATTAGCGGTCCTGCCATGTTGCATAATAAAACGGAAAAAGCGACAGCATCAGGATAACCGCCAAATTTTCGAATGATATAAACGAGAATACCCGCTAATGCCCCAAAGACAATACGCCCTTTAATGCTGGTAGCACCCGATACAGGGTCTGTTAGAATGAAGAAAGCGCCCAGCATACATGCACCGTTAAACCAGTGAAACATGGTTGAAGCACTGCTGTCTGGACTAATAGTAAATGCAATTAATGAACAAATGAATAAACTGGCTAAAAAGCTAAAGGGGATCGACCAATGTATGGCTTTTTTAGCTAGCAGAAATAGTCCTCCCAGTAAAAATGCACCATTCATCCACTCCCAGCCAATACCAAAGTTCTCACCAATAACCGGGTTATTCATACTTTCACCAACAGTCAGGCCAACGGTCAGATTGGTTTTTAAAGTGTCTAACGGGGTTGCCATGGTAAATCCATCTACATTGACTCTAAGTTGTTCAATGGAAAAACCTTCGGTAGTGAACCCTGTAAAAATTACATAAACCGAATTGGTAAAACCTAAATCAAAATTCATTAATTCAAGTGGTGGCTGCCACGAGGTCATTTGCAGCGGAAAAGAAATTAACAGCATTACGTAGGCTGCCATTGCCGGGTTAAATAGGTTATAGCCTAAGCCACCGTATAATTGTTTAACCACTACAATCGCAAAAACTGCACCAATAACAGATATCCACCAAGGGGCTAACGCAGGTAAACTTATACCGATTAATACCGCGGTTAAAACGGCACTACCATCAAAAATCTGCTTTTTAATGGTATGTTGATGTGACGGGGACTCTCTTAGGGAAAGTACGGTAAATTCAGCAACAATGGCCGTTGTTATAGCCAGGGCAATATGGATCAAATTTCCCCAACCAAAAAAATACCATTGAGCAAAAATACCGGGAATGGTCGCATAAATAACCAGGCGCATTAATGCCGAGGTTTCATTTTGTGTATGGTTATGAGGTGAACTTGCTATCCAAAATGCCATAATATTATTTTACTCAGCTTCTTGTTGGTTTTGTTTATTTTGCTGTTCTTGTCTTTTTGCTTTAGCTGCTTTAGCTTTTGCTACGGCAGCTGCAATACGTTTTGCTTTTTCATCGTCTTTGATTTTTTTGGCTTGAGCGGCTTCAGCTTTTTCATTAAGTGATGTCTCAGCTTTATTTTGGGGTAATTCGTCAGAATTTTCGCTCTGATTTTGTTCGGCTAGCTTCTGTGCTTTTTTGGCTTTAGCTTTGGCAATTGCCGCGGCTATCTTCAACTTTTTATAGTTATTGGTTTTGTGCACAGATTCTTTGGGTATTACTTCTTTAGGTTGAGAAGCTTTAGTTTGAGAAGCCTTAGCTTGAGAGGCTTCAGTTTCAGAGGTTTTAACCTTAGGTGTATCCGTCTCAGGTTTTTCACCAGACGTTTCGGTTGGAGCCTCTGTTTCAGCATCTGATAATTTACTCGCAGAAGCTTTTGCTGCTAATTTTTTCGCTTTTGCCCGAGCAATTGCTGCGGCGACCTGACTTTTTTTATCAGCCTGTAATTCATCTTTTTCCAGTGTTGCTTTTTCAGCTAACTTTTCTTCAGGTTGCAGTGAAGCAGCTTTTGCTTTTTTGGCTTTTACCCGTGCTAACGCCGCTGCAACTGCCGATTTAGCGTTGCTGGCTTCAGGGGTGTTTTCTGCCATTTTAGCTTTGCGTGCATCAGCTGCTTTTTTCTGTTTAGTTTCACGGGCGAGTTTTTCTTTTTCTAGTCTTACTTTACGTGCTTCGAAACGCGTTTTAGCTTTTTCTGATTGTAAATGCAGCACGTGCTGTTCCCGCATTTCAGCTTTAGCAATTCGATAGTAATGAACCAAAGGTATTTGGCTTGGACACACGTAAGCACAGGCACCACATTCGATACAGTCGGCCAGATTTAATTTTGTTAGCTGTTGATGATCTTTGGCTTTGGCGCTCCATTGCAATTCTTGAGGTAGCAATTGGGCAGGACAAACCTCTGCACATTGGCCACAGCGAATACATTCTACTTCTTTATTATCAGCAGGTATTTCATCTTTACTTGGCGCTAAAACGCAATTTGTAATTTTTACGACAGGGACTTGATCTGTTGATAAGCTGAATCCCATCATTGGACCGCCCATAATGACGTGCTTGTTGGCGTTTACATTACTTTTATTACGTTGGCCTGTATCACCAGTGTTTTGGTAATGACACTGTTCGAGCAGATAATTAATTGGGGTACCAAGTAATGCCCAAACATTTTGTGGTTTATCCAGTGCTTGTCCGCTAACGGTTACCACACGTCTTATTAGTGGGGTATCAAAAATTACCGCGTCAGCGATGGCAAAACAGGTGGCAATATTTTGCATTACAATGCCCAATTTGCGGGGAATTACACCTGAGGGGACTTCTTGTCCTGTGAGTACTTGTATCAGTTGTTTCTCACCACCTGTTGGATATTTTGTCGGTAGAACACAAACTTTAATTTTGGGATTATCAGCGGTAGCCTGCTGTAATACTTTTATTGCTTCGGGTTTATTATCTTCAATGCCAATGAGAATATGATGAGGTGTAAGTAATCGTTCAAGAATATTTATACCATCAAGAATAGTGGCACTGTGCTCCCGAATAAGTAAATCATCTGCTGTGATATAAGGTTCGCATTCTGCGGCATTAATGATCAAATAATTGATTTCTGGCTGAATATTCACTTTTATATGAGTGGGGAATCCAGCTCCCCCCATACCGGCGATCCCCGCGGATGTTATTTTATCAATAACTTGTTCACGGGTTAAAAGTTCCGGATACTCACAAATATTACGTTCTTGCCATTTGTCTTCACCATCGGGTTCGATAAATATACACAAGCTTGATAAACCGGAAGGGTGTGCGATAACTGAATTTTTAATGGCTGTGACAATGCCACTTGTCGGCGCGTGAACGGGAACAACCATTGACTGATTTGTTGGTTTTTTACTTTTGGTGAGTACCTGACCCTTAAGTACACGATCACCTACGCTTACCAGTAAATCACCCGGTTGACCAATGTGTTGCTGAATCGGCAAAATTAATTGCTCAGGCAAGGGTAAGTTTCTGATCGGTTTGTCTTTGGTTAAAAATTTTTGCTGCGGAGGATGGATCCCACCGTGAAAGTGCCAAAAATGACCGCGAGTTATCCTATTAATTATTGATTCCATCAAAGCCTCGCTTAATCAACTTGAACTACAGGTATATTATTGAGATCCCACTGCCAATTTTGTGTTGTTTTCTCAATCGGTATCATTTCAATACAATCAACCGGACATGGTTCAACACATAAATCACAGCCTGTACACTCATCAATAATAATAGTGTGCATTTGTTTTGCTGCACCAAGAATGGCGTCAACAGGACATGCCTGAATACATTTGGTACAGCCGATACAATCTTCTTCAATGATAAAAGCAACTTTAGGGCTATTATCCACTTCATGATTTTCATCTAGCGGTTCTACTTCAACTCCCATTAATTCGGCTATTTTTTTGATGGTGTCATCGCCGCCAGGAGCACATTTATTTATTGCTTCACCATTTGCAACAGCTTGAGCGTATGGTTTACAACCGGGATAACCGCATTGACCACACTGAGTTTGGGGTAATAGTTGATCAAGCTGTTCAACTAACGGATCAGATTCAACTTTAAACTTGACAGATGCATAGCCAAGTAAAGCACCAAACAATAGCGACATGCCTCCTAAAACGGCAATAGCAAGTAATGCAAAAGTGAGGTTGGCTACAAATGTTTCCATTAAAATTTCACCAATCCGCTAAAGCCCATAAAGGCAAGTGACATTAAACCAGCGGTGATCATTGCTATGGCAGGGCCTTTAAAAGGTTTTGGGGTATTTGCATTGACCAATCTTTCCCGCATTGCTGAAAACATGATCAGCACTAAGGAAAAGCCAGCAGCGGCACCGAAACCATAAATAATAGATTCAAAGAAGTTGTGTTGTTCGTACAAATTAAGTAAAGCAACGCCAAGTACAGCACAGTTGGTTGTAATTAACGGCAGGAAAATACCTAATAAACGGTATAAATTGGCACTGGTTTTATGAACAACCATTTCAGTAAATTGTACAACCACAGCAATGACCAGAATAAATGTCATGGTGGTTAAGTATTCCAACCCTAAGGGAGCCAGAATATAAGTATTAACTAAATAGCTGAGCAGTGAAGCTATTGTCATTACAAATGTTGTTGCAAATGACATACCTATCGCAGTTTCAGTACGCGAAGATACTCCCATAAAAGGGCATAAGCCTAAAAATTTTACCAGTACAAAGTTATTTACTAATACGGTACTAACCAGCAGCAGTAGATAATCAGTCATTTGAGTTCAAGTTCGTGAGGAAATTGGTGTTATTATCCGATTTTATCTCACAGATAACAACTGGTCAGTTGTAAGGTTATTATATTTTTTTAAATAATTAATCCTACATTCCGCACTTATTTTTAAAAACCATAATAGTTTATTTCCAAAAGGATGATGTTTAAAAAATACATCTGTCCATATTTAGAAGTTTGTTATATTTCGCTCAGGGGCTATTCCACCGCCCTGCAGTGTATTTCGCCCCCGTTCTATTTAAGCCATGTCATACATTTTCATAACTTCTTCTCCCATCAAGTTAATAATATTTGCTTGTCGCTCTGTTATGTTAACCACACCTAAATATTTCTTAGATAGATATGCACAACATACGCCCCTCATCAGCGTAAATACCCATTGCAGCGTCGGTTTTTGGGTGGGTTTGCCCTTTTGGTCAGGCACGTAAGCATTTTCTTTTATTAAGTTATCTCTTAAGTGATATTGACCCAGGTTATAAACCAATAAACACAGCGTCATCACCATCATTAACGCGTCTATCCGCTGAGGCGTTTTTAAATAAATTCGGTTACACTGAAACGACTTATCTTTAATAAAGCGGAAACCGCGCTCTACCGAATCTTGCTCTTTGTATGTATCTAGTACCTGCTGTGCTGACATTCCGGCTTGATTGGTTGCTAGTACAAAACGTCCGCAAGGAATTTTAGCTTGTTCTATATTTTCTTTATCTTTAACAAGGTTAGCGTTGATTTTAAAACCTATAATTTCTTTTTCGGTGTTAGCTTTGGGACGTCCTGCTTTATTGTGTCCCAGTTGAACTTCTATGACTGTATTTGATAGTTTGTGGTACTTGTTCTTTTTTTCGAATGCTAAAACGGCTCGTTTAGCATCATTTTCACAACCAAATAGCATTTTTGATAGCGCATTCAGTGCTTTAGTTTTCTTTTCAAAATCTTTTGTTATTCTCCTGTCCAGCGTTTTTAATGCACTCTTTCTGCGCTGTCCTGATAATATCAAATACCAGTATTCGCCTGTTGGACCTTTAACCTCGGTACTTTGATACTCTTTGGTAAGTAGCTCCCAATCAAAATTGTCATAAGGTTGCGCAACGTAGTCTTTAAAAAATGGCGTACGTTACTATCTACCTGAACTAAAAACAAACCAACAAGAAAAATTAGATAATTATTTAAAAACTCTCTTCCAGGAATAAATTAATAATGAGTGTAATCGACATTGAAATATACAAAATAAATAAAAGTTGTGCGGCGTCAGTACTTGATGATAATCAGGAAGAAATGATAAAAAATATGTCATAGATTAATCCCTTATGGATAAAGGGCTCCAAGAGGGATTTCCTAGGTATAAGAACATTCTAATGTAATCGGTTCAGAGGTTCACTTGTACAAATATGCAGTGAAACATATTCATTGATGTAGACCTAAAGTATTCAAATTTAGCTTGTATCTTTAATTGCGTCTAATAATTTATCATTATTTATTTTATTTTTAATGTGAACTAATCCTCTAATAAGTTTTGCTAACGATATTCTTTTTCCTGCTAGATCACTTAATTCATTAAGCCATATATCAATATTTGCTTTGTCATTAGGTGACAATCTGATGGGTATTGGTGAAGTACCTGTTGTAGTATTTCTTTTACTTGAAACAGTAGTTATTTTTTCTTTATTTTCTTTATTTCTTCTGCTCAGTGCAGATTTAGTCAATAGTTTAGTCATTATTTGTATAGCACCTTGTTATACATTTATTAGTTCTAATACTTCTTTTGCAAGGTCTTTGTAATCATTAATAGCGTTAGATGTTTTTTGATAAGACAATAATGGCTGAGTCGTGACGCTTGCTTGGCCAATAGCTTCACTACGCCGTATTTTGGTTTTCAAGTATGTACCATCTATATCTGCTAGTTCACTATCAATGTAGCTATTAATAAGCTTGTTTGATAATGCATATTCATTACGAAACACTGCATAATTTAGCTCTTTATTTTCTTTTACTTCTTCTAATGCATCAAGAAGATCTGCAAGGCCATTAAGGGAAAATGAACCACCATCAATAGGTATTAAAAATAATCCACTAGCTACCATTGCATTTACACTTGTGAGCGACATATTTGGGGGACAATCAAGAATGACAATATCAAAGTCATTTTTTAATGGTTCAAGTTGTTTAAGCAAAATTTGTTCACGCTGAAATTTAGTAAGTGATTGCTCGATAACTTTACTTAAATGTATATCTGATGGACAAAAAAATAAATTTTCTATTACTCCACTTTCTTCCGTTTTAGCTGGAAGGATGGATTTAATCAGAGGGTGAGTTTTTGGCGTATCAAAGACATTAGCAATAGTGCTATTGAACTCAAATTGACCACCACTTAACACAATAGTTAAATTTGCTTGAGGGTCTAAATCGATAACTAACACTTTCTTTTTATATGTTTTAGCTAGTTGAGCGGATAAATTTATTGCAGTTGTCGTTTTACCCACGCCCCCTTTTTGATTTATTATTGAAATAACTTTCATTTACTACAATACTCCACAGTCAACTTATGTATAACGCATTGTAATACATTTTAACGCGAACACCAATAGAAATGTATTACATTATGTTATACATTTTTATAAGGAACACAAAACCATTGAAGTATTTTTAAGTGATGTGATGAAATAGGCCAAGAAGCAAAGACGAATAGAAAGTGAATTCGTTAGAGGGTAACGAATTTTATTTTGTACCGTATTTCAGGTGTCGTTTTATTAATAGTAGGTCATCATAAATGCCCCTGAATAAACTATATTATCGACGGTTTTTGGGTTTAGCGAGGGGGTAAGTATTTATGGGTCTAAAAAAGCAAGTGTGACTCACTAACTAATTCTTTATTTTAGTTTCTAATGCGTTGAAACTATGGGATATTAATATTATAAAAATTATATGACGAAAATGATTCGTCGCGTCGATGTAACATAAATATTTAGACTGTGGAGTATTAGATGGATTTAGAACAGCATATAAATTCAATAAAAGTGACAATGAGTGTAATCGACATTGAAATATACAAAATAAAGGACAGTAGTTACCACAAAGGAGACATTAGCTTTTACGGCTAATTGGACAGGTTAGATTAGATTTTGTATTGATAACGCCAACTGTATTTTTTCCGTTTGAAGTTCTTGTTAGTTGTTTAGTGTATATTTATACCATGAGCTACCATTAACGTTACCAATTCATCGTTTGAACGTGAAATATCTTGATATGTATCAACTATCTCTTGGTAACCTAATTCATGTCTAGCACGTTGACTCTTTTTTCGATGCGACTCAACCATTACAACTGAATCATTATTTCGGCTAGAACAGATACCATGAATAATCTTATTTCGTCTGGAAATAAAACCATTTGGCTTTCCTCCTTGGTTTTTAAACTCTTGTAGTTTGGCTCTGATGTCACTAATTTCTTCAGTGTGATCCGCTAATTCAATTGCCATATCTATTTTAGGTCTAATATCCATAGCCCCAGTTACAATGATTCCCGTTTCTTTATCTAATTTAAGCAAATGCCAAATTACATTTGAGATTGCGTAATCCATATAAGAATAGACGGTGCAAATAAATCCAACCATTTGTGCTCTTTTTTTATAATTATCATCCATACTCGGACTCCTTGAAACAACTAACGCCATTTTAAGCGGCAAATTGCAGTTGGCTAAAATAAGTGAGGCACGAACAAAAAGCCAACTGTAATTTGTCCGTCTTGAAAATACTTGTTAGGTTTAAGACCAGATTAGGTCACCGTACCCCCAAATAATTGTGCCCGTAATCAGTAAAACATGAGCAACGAACGAAACATTACGCCTTGATTTAGTTGGCTTTGCTTTGAACGCAACAGGTATCTTAACTAATGATTGTAAAGATTGAGCTCGTTGGATGTCATCGTAAATGTGCGGAGATACCTTAAACTCAATAAATGCAGCTAAAAGGACAACTACAGAACCTGAACGAGCAAACCAATTATAATCAGTTGAATAGTAATCTGCGATTATAGAAATAACAGCAACAAATATAGCTACCCCAATAAGACTCCATTCAATCGTATACTTTCGGTGCTTCATATATAGGGAAACCTAATAGCTTATTATGTTGACCGTGCAAGGTAAGCTACCTTGCACGGTTACATTTTATTAAAAGATAGATGATAACATTTTAGAAAAAGTATTGATAAATCTTTTACGCTAATGTCTCGAATGCGAACAAAGAAGTCCTTGGATTGAAGTCACATAATTTTAAAGTATTAGTAATCATAAATAGCACAGGACCCCTTTATCCTAATCGTATTGATTTCATTTTAATTCACATAACTTTTATGTATAGCATCGATGATATACATAAAGTTTATGTGC
>JABSOJ010000129.1 GCA_013216005.1 Alteromonadaceae bacterium
TCCGTTACTTTTAAATAAAAGTTATTATTTTTGTGTTATGGAAGGTATTTACAACTCACCCCTCCATGCGTAGTGGAGTTTAGGTTAACTGCATTATTCTAAGATAGTGCTTTTTGATATTGCATTTAAAAAGTTCACTGCTAGAATATTAACTTTAGCTCAACACTATTAACATACCAGTTACAACTTTGATTTCAATAGCACCTCCCCGAAGTGGGTATATCAACATTTGAATGACAAGTTAGAATTTAATAGAACCTACCCTAAGGAAGTATACAGTTGACTGTTATTCACCTTTAATGTGTGTAAATAAACAACAAGTTGGCGCTGGTTTTTTCCGGATAACTAAGTAAAAGAGCTAAGTAAAAGAACTAAGTGGAATAGCTAAGTGGAATAACTAAGTAAAAGAACTAAGTGGGATATCAAAAATGCATAAAAGTATGCAACTATTTACATCTATAATAATTTGTCTCGCTGTAAGTTCCATTACCGCGTGTTCTGATAATTCATCAGTAGTACCTGATGTCGAAATTCAAGAAATTGAGCTAACTCCAGAGCGAGAAGGTCATTCAGTTGCCCGTATGTGGAATGAGGTATTACTTGCGTCAATACGAAATGATTTTGCTCGCCCAACCGTGCATGCGCGTAATTTGTTTCATATTTCGTCGGCGATGTATGATGCCTGGTCTGCATATGCTACGACAGCAACGCCTTATCTTTTTGGCAAAACCTTAGGTGATTTTCAGTGTACAGCCGCTAGTTTTGATAAACCTGTAGATTCATTATTAAAGCGAGAAGAAGCCATTAGTTATGCAAGTTACCGATTAATTCAACATAGATTTGCTTCTGCACCTGGCGTAGTAAATATCCTAAAAAGTGCTGATGAATTAATGGCAAGTTTAGGTTATGAGATAAGTGTTGAAGAGGTGGATTACAGTACCGGCTCTGCTGCTGCATTGGGAAATTATATTGCCAATTGTTATATAAATTACGGTTTACAAGATGGCTCAAACGAAGAAAATGATTATGTTAATACTTATTATCAATCAGCTAATCGGCCGTTACCATTGGGCTCAGGTAAATTTGGTAATCCGACTTTATTTGATCCTAATCGTTGGCAACCATTGTCGATCGATAATTTCGTCGATCAGGCGGGTAATCCCATTGCAACTACACCTGAATTCCTCAGCCCTGAGTGGGGACAAGTAGCGGCGTTTGCATTGTCTGAAAATGATAAAACCACCTATAATCGTAGTGGTTTTGACTACCAGGTTTATCATGATCCAGGTCAACCTCCTATGTTGGGGGGGAATTTATCAGATGAGTATAAATGGGGTTTTGCCCTGGTTGCTATTTGGTCAGGACAACTTAATGAAGACGACGGGGTGATGATAGACATTTCACCTGCGAGTTTGGGTAACATAGAAAGTTTACCGACTAATTTTGAAGATTATCGCGCTTTTTATAATTTGTCTGATGGAGGGGATACCAGCAGGGGTTATTCGGTTAACCCAGCTACGAGTCTTCCATATCAGGAACAACTTGTGCCACGTGGTGATTATGGTCGGGTATTGGCGGAATTTTGGGCTGATGGACCAGATTCGGAAACACCTCCCGGACATTGGTTTGTTTTATTAAATACGGTGAATGATCATCCTGAGCTAGTCAAGCGCTTTGCTGGTCAGGGGGATACTTTAGGTGCTCTGGAATGGGACATTAAAACTTATTTTACTATGGGGGGGACAATGCATGATTCGGCGGTTGCCGCCTGGGGCATAAAAGGCTGGTATGATTATATCAGACCTGTTTCAGCCATCAGAGGCATGGCTGATTCCGGGCAAAGTTCAGATCCCTCTTTGCCTTCATATGATGTAAATGGACTACCTTTGGTACAAGGTTCTATTGAACTTGTTACCAGTGGAGATCCTTTAGCCGGTGCTAATAATGAAAATGTTGATAAAATAAAAATTTACGCATGGCGTGGGCCAGATTATATTCAGCCCGATTCAGAAACAGGTAAGGCTGGAGTTGATTGGATATTGGCTGGAAATTGGTGGCCATATCAACGTCCATCATTTGTTACGCCGCCATTTGCCGGTTATGTGTCTGGTCACTCAACATATTCGCGCGCTGCGGCTGAGATAATGACAGCCATGACGGGTGATGCCTATTTTCCGGGAGGAATGAGTAGTTTTGAAGTTAAAGCAAACGAATTTTTGGTCTTCGAAGAAGGGCCGAGTGTTGATATGGTCCTCCAGTGGGCAACTTATCGTGATGCTTCTGATCAATGTAGTCTGTCACGCATTTGGGGAGGAATTCATCCTCCGGCAGATGATATAACGGGCAGATTGATCGGTGAAAAAATTGGTGTATCCGGCTTTGAACAGGCTCAGGCATATTTTTCAGGGTCGATAATGCAATGATTTAATTATACCAATCCCATTGGCGACCACATAACCAATGGGATAGGCATGATGTTATAACGGTCTTAAAGTACCTTTGACAATGCGAGCGATAAGCTAGCAACAGTTCGTTCTATATTATGTAATTTGTCCAGACCAAATAAGCCTAATCTAAAGGTTTGAAAGTTTTCTCCTTCATCGCATTGCAAGGGAACTCCGGCAGCAATCTGTAATCCCAGGGCAGCGAATTTTTTACCTGTTTGAATACCGCTGTCTTTTGTGTAACTTACTACCACACCTGGTGATTCAAAGCCTGGAGCCGCAACACTTTTAATACCATGACTGGCGAGTAAACGACGCACTTTTTCACCTAATTCGAGTTGCTCTGCTTTGACTTTATCAAAGCCATAAGCTTGAGTTTCCATCATTACATTACGAAATTGTAAGAGTGAATCGGTTGGCATAGTTGCATGGTATGCATGGGCCCCTTGTTCATATGTTTCCATAATTTGCAACCATTTAGATAAATCACAGGCAAAACTGGTACTGGTTGTATCATCGATACGTTGGCGTGCTAATTTATTAAGCATTACCAAAGCGCAACAAGGTGAACTACTCCAGCCTTTTTGTGGTGCGCTGATTAATATGTCGACACCACAACGCTCCATATCCACCCAAATTGCGCCTGATGCAATACAGTCTAAGACTAACATACCACCCACACGGTGAACTGCATCTGCCATAGCTCGAATGTAATCATTTGGAAGCATCATTCCCGATGAAGTTTCCACATGTGGGGCAAATACTAAAGCAGGTTTTTGTGTTTGAATGGCTTCGATAACTTCTTCAATAGGGGCTGGTGCAAAAGGTGATTGAGTTTCTTGATTGATTGGTTTTGCCTTTAATACCAAGCTTTCTGAAGGAATATCACCCATGTCAAAAATCTGCGTCCAACGATAGCTAAACCAGCCGTTTCTTATCACAAGACATTTTTTATTCGTGGCAAATTGTCGGGCTACTGCTTCCATACCAAAAGTACCACTTCCGGGTACGATAATAGTTGAATGGGCGTTATAAACCTTTTTAAGGGTTTTGGAAATATCTGTCATGACAGTTTGAAATGTTTTAGACATATGATTTAACGAACGGTCAGTAAAAACCACTGAGTATTCTAATAATCCATCAGGATCAATATTAGGGTGTAAACCAGGCATATGGTGTTCCTTTGTAAAATTTAATAAATATGAATGTTACAAGTGTTTATTTTTTGAACAATAACACTTTAGCGGTATTTGAATTTTCAGTTAAGTGAAACACACTGATATTGTCGTTGAATCGGGACGTTCTTAAAATTAATACCAATTTGCATCATTCCAGGTTCATTCCCTTTCAGAGGTTTGGAAATAAATGCAAATGGTATAACAATTGGAGAATAAAATCATGGCTATTAGCATAATCGATATGTTCACTATAGGTATCGGACCTTCAAGTTCTCATACTGTCGGGCCAATGCGTGCAGGTTTAAAATTTATTAAATTTTTGGCGCAAGATTTTGAAATGTCGACGGTTAAATCAGTTCAAGTTGAATTATTTGGCTCATTGGGTCATACCGGTATAGGTCATGGTAGTAACAAAGCAGTGATCCTGGGGTTATTAGGTGAAACCCCTGAAGCGGTTGATCCTGATACCATTGCGGATAAAGTACAACAAATTCAAAACACTCGCACTTTACTTTTAGCGGGCAAGTATGTAATTAAGTTTGATTTTGGAGAAGATATTATTTTTCATCGTCGTAAATCACTTCCTCAACATCCTAATGGCATGAGGTTTTCAGCCTTTGATTCAGAAGATAATTTATTAGTGAGTAAAGAATATTATTCAGTAGGTGGTGGTTTTGTTGTCAATGACAATATTGGTGATGAGTTGTCTGTTAACCGTGTTGAACAAGTTCTCCCATATCCCTTCAAAACATGCGATGAACTAGTACAGCAATGTAAAGAACATGGATTAAGTATTAGTGCTTTAATGTTGGCAAATGAATCTGTCAGGCGAAGTGAAAAGGAAACAATAAATTATTTATTACGTATTTGGCACACGATGCAAAGCTGTATTGAAAAAGGCTGTCAAACTGAAGGGATATTACCCGGAGGGCTTAAAGTAAAACGGCGAGCTGCACCTATGTATAAGCGACTAAAGGTAACTGAGCATAGTAATCAAGATCCCTTGAAAATAATGGACTGGGTCAACCTTTATGCACTTGCGGTAAATGAAGAAAATGCCGCAGGAGGAAAAATTGTTACAGCACCAACCAATGGTGCCGCGGGAATAATTCCTGCGGTTATGAATTACTATCAGAAATTTCAGGACCAATGTGATGATAATGACATGGTTAAATTTTTATTAACGGCTGGCGCAATAGGTTTTTTGTATAAAGAAAACGCCTCAATTTCTGGTGCAGAAGTCGGTTGTCAGGGAGAAGTAGGTGTAGCTTGTTCAATGGCAGCAGCAGGGTTGGCGGAAATGCTTGGTGGCACTGTGTCTCAGTGTGAAAATGCTGCAGAAATCGGTATGGAACACCATCTTGGGCTTACTTGTGATCCTGTAGGAGGTCTTGTGCAAATCCCCTGTATTGAGCGTAATGCAATTGCATCTGTGACGGCGATAAATGCTGCCAGACTTGCTTTACATGGTGATGGTTCAAATAAAGTGAGTTTAGATAACGTGATTAAAACCATGCTTGAAACAGGCGCAGATATGAAAACAAAATATAAAGAAACATCAAGAGGTGGTCTAGCGGTGAATATCATTGAATGTTGATGATGCAGATTGGTATTAATACCACTTTAGCGGTATTTGTTTTGCGCGGAAAGTAAAACAAACTGATATTACTTGGTAGTGGTGGTAACAAATATTATTTTAAAAATATAAATATAACCCTTTGAGGAGAACACTATGACTGAACTTACTTTACAACAAGCGGACTGTATTATTGATGGTGCATTGGCTAAAGCCAGAGAACTAAATACAGCACCAATGGCAGCCATTGTGTTAGATAAAGGGGGAAATATTGTCGCATTTAAACAGGAAGACGGTGCGAGTATTTTACGTTTTAAAATTGCTCAAGCCAAAGCTTGGGGATCTATTGGCATGTTAATGTCGTCACGCAAAATGGCTGAAATGGCCGAAACGCGTGCGGTATTTGTATCTGCTTTAGGTGAAATGTCAGAGGGGAAAATAGCAGCTTCTCCAGGTGGTGTGCTTATTGAAAATGTTAATGGTGAACTTCTTGGTGCAATAGGTGTTAGTGGTGATTTACCTGACTTAGACGAGCAATGTTCTTTTGCGGGTATTGAATCTTCAGATTGTAAACTTCGTAGCTAGAATTAGTATTTATAACAAGAGCCTAGGCAGGAGAATAAACATGAACACAATAGCTAAAAAATATACCTTGTCCCGCGATATGAATATTGCTGATTTTGATGAGGAACTCTATCAGGCCATGAGTGGTGAAGTGATCCGTCAAGAAGAGCATATAGAGTTAATTGCATCAGAAAATTATGCCAGCACACGAGTTCTTGAAGCGCAAGGCTCTCAGTTAACCAATAAATATGCGGAAGGATATCCTGGCAAACGTTATTACGGTGGTTGTGAATTTGTTGATAAGGCCGAAGCGCTTGCTATTGAACGTGCTAAAGAACTTTTTGGAGCAAGTTATGCCAACGTGCAACCTCATTCTGGTTCTCAGGCTAACTCTGCCGTTTTTCAAGCATTAATTAATCCGGGTGATACCGTATTAGGTATGAGTTTAGCGCATGGTGGACACCTTACTCATGGTTCACACGTAAGCTTTTCCGGAAAAATGTATAACGCCATACAATACGGAATTAATGATGAAACGGGTATTATTGATTATCAAGAGGTTGAACGATTAGCTTTTGAGCATCAACCGAAAATGATCATCGCAGGTTTTTCTGCTTATTCAGGCATTGTTGACTGGGCAAAGTTCAGGGAAATCGCCGATAAAGTTGGCGCTATTTTATTTGTTGATATGGCACATGTAGCTGGCTTAGTTGCTGTTGGTCTTTATCCTAGTCCGTTGCCTCATGCCCATGTGGTAAGTACTACCACGCATAAAACCCTCGCTGGTCCTCGTGGAGGGTTGATCTTGTCGGCCTGTGATGATGAAGCCATTGAAAAAAAATTAAATAGTGCAGTATTCCCGGGTGGGCAGGGTGGTCCACTGATGCATATTATTGCTGCTAAGGCTGTTGCCTTTAAAGAAGCGCTCGAACCAGCATTTAAGTTGTATCAACAATCAGTTTTAGATAATGCCAAAGCTATGGTTAAAGTATTTCAGCAACGTGGTTACAAAATTGTTTCTGACGGCACCGATAATCATCTGTTTTTATTAGATCTGATTGACAAGAAAATAACCGGGAAAGACGCAGATGCCGCACTAGGCAAAGCTAACATAACGGTTAATAAAAACGCAGTTCCTAATGATCCTCGTTCTCCATTTGTGACTAGTGGTTTAAGAATTGGTACACCGGCTATATCCCGGCGTGGTTTTGGTGTTGAACAAGCGCAGAAAATAACCAACTGGATTTGCGATATTCTTGATGATATTGAAAATGAGGACGTGAGTAAGCGCGTGCAGGCACAGGTAAAAGGGCTTTGTGCAGACTTTCCTGTTTATGCATAGCCTTTAGATGAGCCTTTAGATGAGTTTGTAGATGAATTATTCTGTGAATAAATAGTTCTGTGAATAAATGCTTCTGTGAATTAATGGTTCTCTGAATAAATGGTTCTGTGAATGTAGTTTCACTTGTATAAAAAATAAAATAACAATTGGTTAAATATGAATTTAAAAAAAGGTTCAATCCCTGAAAAAGCTCAAGTGGTTATTGTGGGTGGCGGGATCATTGGGTGCAGCGTTGCATACCACTTGACAAAATTAGGATATACAGACGTTGTCTTGCTTGAAAGAGGTCAATTAACCTCTGGAACAACATGGCATGCTGCCGGTCTTATTGTTTCAGGTTTATTGAGTGACGAAACCAGTGCTGATATTTTTACATTTGGCCGTGATCTTTATAATCGACTCGAACAAGAAACTGGCTTAGCAACAGGTTTTAAATCGGTGGGTTGTCTTCAAGTTGCCTGTAATGAAGAACGGCTAGAAGAAATGCGTCGCAGTGCTTCTTTTATGCGTACGCGTGGCATTGATTGTAATGAAATTTCTGTCGAAAAGGCAAAAGAGCTTTGGCCTCTGGCAAAATTTGATGATGTTATCGCGGCCTTTTATACCGCTGAAGACGGCCGTGCCAACCCTGTCGATTTAACGATGTCTTTGGCAAGGGGCGCTAAAATGGGTGGTGCCAAGATCATAGAAGGTGTAAGTGTAACTGGCATCAAGCAAAATAACGGTAAAGTCACAGGTGTAACTACAGATAAAGGGGATATTGATTCAATCTATGTGGTTAATTGTGCAGGCATGTGGGCACGGCAATTTGGTGAGATGGCAGGGGTTAGTTTACCACTGCAAGCGGCAGAGCATTACTATCTTATTACCGACGATATGGACGGCATGCACCGAGATTTACCTATATTGGAAGATCCGGACAGTTATGCATATTATCGGGAAGAAGTGGGTAGCTTAATGATAGGTTTGTTTGAACCTGTGGCCAAATCATGGAACTTAGATCATATTCCCGAAAATTTTTCTTTTGGTGAAATTGAACCTGATTGGGATCGTATGACACCATTCATAGAAAAAGCTTATGAGCGTGTGCCTAAAGCGGCAAACATGGGTATTCGAAAGTTTTTTTGCGGTCCTGAAAGTTTTACACCTGACTTATCTCCTCTGGTAGGTGAAACGTCTGAGTTGAAGAATTTTTTTGTTGCTTGTGGGTTAAATTCACTTGGTATTTTGTCTGCAGGCGGTATCGGTCGTTTATTGGCGAAGTGGATCGTGGATGGTCGTCCTGATTTGGATGTAACCGCTCTGAATGTTAATCGTTTTCATCCTTGTCAGCGTAATCCTAAATATCGGGATGATCGACTGGTTGAAGTACTTGGTAAAATGTACGAATCGCATTTTCCAAATTTAGGCATGAGCTCAGCGCGTAATGTTAAACAATCTGTGTTACATGAAAGGCTCGAAGCGGCAGGTGCTTTTTTTGTTGAAAGTGCAGGTTGGGAAATTGCTGACTGGTTTGCCCCTGAAGGTGAAAAAGCTGAGGTGGAAAACTATAGTTGGGGGCGTCAAAACTGGTTTCCTTATCATAAAGCTGCCCATCACGCGTGTCGTAATGATGTAACACTGATGGATATGTCATTTATGGCAAACTTTTTAGTGCAGGGTAATGACGCTGAAAAAGTACTTAATTATATTTGTTGTAATGACATAGCTGTTGAGCCAGGTCGCATTGTTTACACTCAGTGGGTGAATGAGGTTGGTGGGCTTGAGGCTGATTTAACCGTTACCCGCTTAACGAAAAATAAGTTTATGGTGATATGCTCTGATACCACTCATGGACACGTTAAAATGTGGATGGATAGAAATATTCCTGATGATGCGCATGCCTTCGTCACCGATGTGACTTCAAGTTATACTCAAGTTAATCTTCATGGTCCGAAAGCTCGACAATTAATGGCCGATTTGACGGGTGTGGATGTCAGCAATGAAGCTTTCCCATATTTGTCAGCTAAAGAAATCGACATTGATTACGCAATAGTGCTCGCTATTCGTGTTACTTATGTCGGAGAGTTGGGCTGGGAGCTTTATATTCCAACTGAACATGCGTTGCAGGTTTACGATCGTATTGTAGCAGCAGGTAAAACGTATAATCTTATTCATGCAGGCCTGCAAACCTTAAATAGTTTGCGTTTAGAAAAAGGATATCGTGATTATGGTCATGATATCGACAACATGGATACCCCGCTTGAAGCGGGTTTGGGTTTTGCGGTTAAACTCGATAAACCCGGTGGATTTATTGGCAGGGATGCTTTAGCTAAACAAAAAGCAGAAGGTGGATTTAAACGCCGCCTGTTGCAATTCAAGCTCGAAGATAGTGAGCCGTTATTACATCATGCCGAACTTATTTATCGTAATGGTCAATTCACTGGCTATATGAGAGCGGGTGCTTATGGGTTTACTTTAGGCGCTTCAGTTGGTTTAGGTTTTGTTGAATCTGATCAAGCGATCACGGCTGAGCATGTTAAATCTGATCACTGGGAAATAGAAATTTCTGGCAAGCGTTATAAAGCAGAAGCCTCGCTTCGGCCGTTGTTTGATCCCATGATGGAACGTATAAAATGTTAATTTATTAATGACTTATGGAGCTGAAAATATGATAACAGGGCATTGTGAATGTGGGGTGTAACCTATCAGGTAGATGGTTCGATCAATGATTTTAGTCATTGTCATTGTAGCCAATGTCGTCGTCTTCATGGTGGGGCGTTTGCAACTTTTGCGGGGGTTGAACGCGAAAACTTTTCCTATTTATCAGGGGAAGAGGAGCTTGTATATTATGCATCATCAGATTCTCATCAACGTGTTTTTTGTCGAAACTGTGGTGCTAATATTTTGGTTGCGTTAAAAGACGAACCCGAATCATTCTATCTTTCAATGAGTGCAATAGACGGGGAGCCACTACGCCCTGAGGGATATCATATATTTGTTGGTTCAAAAGCGCCTTGGTACACCATTAATGATCAGTTGACGCAATATGAAACTTTTCCGGAAGAGGAATAATTAGTCAGTAAAGGTAAACCCCCGGCTATGCCGAGGTGACTCACATAGGTTATACCTATACCGCGGTATATGTATGGTATAGGTGTCTTTCGTTACTCTACCAAAAGAACG
>JABSOJ010000130.1 GCA_013216005.1 Alteromonadaceae bacterium
ACAGGCTCTAGACTGTATCAACTTAAACATGACAATACACAAATATGAACTGTTACCCGGTTTGATTGGTGCCAATTTAATGGATAGGCTCATCCTGTATCAGGAAAATATCACTTACTAGAATATCAAACAAAAAAAAGCTCTATCATGTGACAGAGCTTTGATTAAAACATAAAGTATTACTAAAAAGAGTATTACTAAAATAGAGGGCTACTAAAAAGCCGCGTTATTCGGCGTTCTAGGGAAAGGGATCACATCTCTAACGTTCTGCATGCCAGTTGCATAAGCCACTAAACGTTCGAAACCTAAACCAAAACCAGAATGAGGTACTGTGCCGTAACGACGTAAATCACGATACCAAGTGTAATCAGCAGGATCTAAATTCATTTCTGCTAAACGTGCATCTAAAACATCTAAACGTTCTTCACGTTGACTACCACCAATGATTTCACCAATGCCAGGTGCAAGAATATCCATTGCGGCAACTGTTTTGCCATCATCGTTCAGACGCATGTAGAACGATTTAATATCTTTCGGGTAGTTTTGCAGAATAACAGGGCCATTAAAGTGCTCTTCAGCTAAATAGCGTTCGTGCTCTGAGTTTAAATCAACGCCCCAGGCAACAGGATTTTCGAACTTCTTACCACATTTCAGCAATATATCGATTGCGTCGGTATAATCTAAACGGATAAACTCGTTATTAATAACAGCATTTAAACGATCAGTTACCGTTTTATCTACACGTTGCTGGAAGAAAGCAATATCGTCGGCACGTTCATCTAATACGGCTTTTAATACATATTTCAACATTTCTTCGGCAAGATCTGCGGCATCAGATAAGTTTGCAAAAGCAATCTCCGGCTCGATCATCCAAAATTCAGCTAAATGACGACTTGTGTTTGAGTTTTCAGCACGGAATGTCGGGCCAAAAGTATAAACTTTAGAAAGGGCACAACAATAAGTTTCAACGTTCAGTTGACCAGATACCGTTAAAAAGGTTTCTTTACCAAAGAAATCCTGACTGTAATCAACTTTGTTTTGATCATTAAGTGGTAAGTTTTCCATATCCAGCGTACTGACGCGGAACATTTCACCAGCGCCTTCACAATCACTTCCAGTGATCAATGGAGTACTGATCCAGAAATAACCTTTGCTGTGAAGAAAGCGATGTACAGCTTGCGCTAAACAATTTCGAACACGGGTAACCGCACCGCCAATATTGGTACGGGCGCGTAAATGTGCCTGTTCACGTAAAAATTCAATACTATGACGTTTTGCAGCCATTGGATAAGTATCAGGATCTTCAACTAGACCTAGAATTTCAACACCTGTAGCTTGAATTTCAAAAGACTGCCCTTTACCTGGCGATTCTACTAATTTACCCGTAACTTTAACTGAACAACCGGTAGTTAATTTAAGCACTTCCGTTTGATAATTATCTAGGTCATTAGGAACTATTGCTTGGATGGCGTCAAAACAAGACCCATCATGTATGGCTAAAAATGAAATACCGGCTTTAGAATCACGGCGAGTTCGGATCCAACCATGAACTGTAATTTCTTCCTCAACAGGATATTTTCCTGCTAATACATCAGTAATTGCTATAACTGACATGTAATGACCTCTTTTCTTTATAATATTAATGCTAAACTTTAAGGCCTGACATGTTACCGTGACTATTATGTTTAACAAGTAAAATTTGCTAAATTTGATGAAACTGTTAGAAAAAAGTAAAGAGTACTACAATAATCCCGCTCAACGTCATTAAATGACCAGTTTTCAAAGAGGTTGATTGGTATAATATGCGATAAATTTGTAGAGGAAGTAATTAATGAAACGTTGGGATGGTGATGATAGACGTAAAGGTAAAGATAAACTCATTATTTTTGCCCGTATATTAGCTATTGGCGGATGGTTATTATTTATTATCGCTTTAATTATTTCCAATTATGCAGCGCCTGAAACATCGTATGGTTTTTTGCGTTATAGGGGCATTGAAGTCAGAACAGATTGGGTAAGACCATTTGCAGGATATTTGTATATTATACTTTGGTGCAGCGCATTAAGTAGTTATGCTTGCTTACTAATAGATAAATTTCGTGCTCGCCGTAGAGATGACAGTAAGCACTTTAATTTGGTTTTACTTATGTTGGTGGTTATTGCCTGGGGTATTTATCTTTTGATCAAACTAGTTTAAAGCTTAAACTATGAGTGAAAATAAGATGTAGTGAGCACTTTTCATCGGGCACAAAACAGCTTTTAAATAAAACATTCATCTTCAGATAAAATAATCGTAATCGCCTTGAGTAGTATCGCTAATTCGGATGGTTTGACTATATAAGGTGGCATAATATAAATTAATTTGCCAAAAGGTCTGATCCAAACACCTAATTCAACAAAACGTTTTTGAATATGCGCCATATTAACTGCCTGTGTCGTTTCAATAACACCGATTGCACCAAGCACTCTGGTATCTGTTACTCTGGGGTGACTGACCAGTGGTAATAAATTCTCACTAAAATAGTGTTCAATTTCACCGATGTTTTTTTGCCAGTCAGTCGTTTGCAGTAATTTTATGCTGGCATTGGCAACCGCACACGCAAGCGGATTACCCATATAAGTCGGACCATGCATAAAACAGCCTGCATCACCGTCACTGATCGTTTGTGCAATTTCATCAGTGCAAAGTGTTGCTGCTAATGTCAGGTAACCTGCGGTAAGGGTTTTTCCTAAACACATAATGTCGGGTGAGATGTCAGCCCATTCGCAGGCAAACAGTTTTCCGGTACGACCAAAACCAGTAGCAATTTCATCTAAAATAAACAATACGTCATATTTATCACAAAGCTGTCGACATGCTTTTAAATATTCAGGATGGTAAAAATTCATCCCACCCGTTCCTTGTACAATTGGCTCTATGATAAACGCTGCAATTTCATGATGATGTTCAGCAAAAATCTTACTCAGCTCTTTAACATCATCTTCTTGCCAATCTTCATTAAATTTAATTGTAGGCGCAGGTGCGAAGTAGGGCTTATTCAGCACTTTATCAAATATTTGATGCATACCCGTGACAGGATCACAAACAGACATTGCAGCAAAAGTGTCACCGTGATATCCATTTCGAACTGTTAACAGCTTAGTTTTTTTTGTAAAATCTGTTTTACTCTGAACTTTTTTACTCGGAACCTTTGTACTTTGAATCTTTTTACTTTGAAAGTACTGCAAAGCCATTTTAATTGCCACTTCGACTGCAACAGAGCCACTGTCAGAAAGAAAAACTTTTTCTAAAGGCTCAGGTGTCAGGCTAATAAGCTGCTGACATAACTCAATTGCCGGTTTATGAGTTAAACCACCAAACATTACATGTGACATTTTTTTACTTTGTTCAACCAACGCTTCATTCAGTACAGGATGGTTATAACCGTGGATCACAGACCACCAGGAAGACATGCCATCAATAAGTTTTTCCCCTGTGGCTAAAGTAATGGTCACATTTTCGGCGGACTCCACTAAATAGCTGGGTAATGGATTGGTCATTGAAGTATATGGATGCCAAATATGCTGGCGATCGAAAGCAAGAAGATCTGTACAATTATTGTTCACTGGTAAACCTTGAGTTTTTTTAAATGTTGACAATGCGCTGTTGATGGCTAGACTACCCGTAAATATTTGTATTTGCAATTTTGAAACAGCTTAATGGGTTACAACTATTCGTAAATGAATGTTGTACTGGTATAAGCAAGTAAAGAACCAAGTAAAAAACAGGGTATTTAAATGTCAAACCAAGTAAACCTTACAAGCTCGAATGATTCAGAAATACGTCATAACTGGACAATTAAAGAAGTCCAGGCACTTTTTGAACTACCCTTTAATGATTTAATGTTTCAAGCACAAAGCATTCATCGCCAACATTTTAACCCTAATGAAGTTCAGGTCAGTACTTTGTTATCGATTAAAACAGGCGCGTGTCCGGAAGATTGCAAATATTGTTCTCAAAGTGCCCGTTATAAAACCGATATTGATAAAGAACGTTTGATGGAAGTAGATAAGGTGCTTGAGGCGGCTAAAAAAGCAAAAGAAATGGGATCAACTCGTTTCTGCATGGGAGCTGCGTGGCGTAATCCTAAAGCGCGTGACATGCCTTATGTACTTGATATGGTTAAAGCTGTAAAAGCTTTAGGGTTAGAAACCTGCATGACCTTAGGTATGTTGTCGGAAGATCAAGCGGGTCAATTACAAACAGCCGGGCTTGATTTTTACAACCATAATTTAGATACCTCTCCGGAAAATTACAACAATATAATTACTACCCGTACCTTCCAGGACAGGTTAGATACATTAGACAATGTCAGAACGGCAGGAATGAAAGTTTGTAGTGGTGGTATTGTTGGTTTAGGCGAAGATGCCGTTGACAGAGCATCATTACTGGCGCAACTTGCAAATTTATCACCACAGCCGGAAAGTGTACCAATTAACATGTTAGTGAAAGTTGAAGGTACACCATTGTCAAATGTTGAAGATTTAGATGATTTTCAGTTTATCCGTTGTATTGCAGTAGCACGTATAATGATGCCTAAAAGTCACGTTCGTTTATCTGCTGGCCGTTCAGCAATGAATGAACAGATGCAGTCACTTTGTTTCCTTGCTGGTGCTAATTCAATTTTTTACGGATGTAAATTATTAACGACAGACAATCCGGAAACCAATCAGGATACCGCTTTATTCAATAAGTTAGGGATTAATACCGAAACTATTGCAGGTGATATTGATGAAGAAAATGATCATCTGGCACTGAAAACAGCGGTAATAAATCAACAAAACAGTGATTTATTCTATGAAGCAGTGAATTAGTTGTAGGGTGGGTAGCCGACGGCGTAACCCACCATTTAGGTCCATATCTAACAACTTAATACCTCGATATAACGTAGTGAATTGATGGGTTACGCCTTGGCTTACCCATCCTACGCAAAAAAAATTGTATCTTTAGCACATAAACTTTAGTACATAGATATGACTTTTATACTTCTTTTTATCATCAATAAAAACATTAAGTATTACCAATGTCTTTTGAATTTATTACAAAAAAGTTAAATCAGCAGCAATCAGATCACAGGTACAGACAACGTACTTGTGTTGCTGAACAAAATGGTCGGGAAGTGACTATTGCCGGTAAAACGTATTTAAATTTTTCCTCAAATGATTATCTGGGTTTAAATCAACACAAAATAATTAACCAAGCCATGCAAGAGGGTATCGATCGTTTTGGCCTTTGCGCAAGTGCTTCTAGTTTGATCACTGGTTTTCATTATGCACATCAAGCACTTGAAGAACATATTTGCCAATGGTTAAATAAGCCACGCTGTATATTGTATTCTAGTGGTTTTGCAGCTAATCTTGGTGTGTTACAAGCATTAGGTCAGGAAAATACTAATTTCTGGTTAGATAAACTCAGCCATGCCTCTCTTATTGATGGTGCATTGGCCACTAAAGCAAGCGTTAAACGTTTTCTTCATAATGATGTAGATCAATTAGCAAAATGGTTAAATAAAAGTCGTTTAGATAACAATCAGGCTAAAAGATGTCTTTCAGATAATTTAATTATCTCCGAAGGTGTTTTTAGTATGGATGGTGATCGGGCAAAAGTTGCACAACTTAGTAAAATTGCAAAAGAAAATGACGCTTGGGTATATGTTGATGACGCTCACAGCATAGGAGTAGTTGGCGAAAAAGGGCAAGGTAGTTTAAGTGCTGCCGATCTGGATATTGTAATGGCAACGGCAGGAAAAGCGATTGCAACCAGTGGTGCCTTTGTTGCGTGTAACGAACAATTGTTCGAATATCTGGTTAATTTTTCCAGACATTACATTTATTCAACCGCTATGTCACCAGCATTGGCATGGGCCACAAAAGCAAGCTTAACCTTGATAGAAAAAGAGCAATGGCGACGAGATAAAATTAAAGAACTGAGTGCGCTTTTAGCGTCTAAACTAAGTGATGAAATACAACTGATACCAACAGAATCTTCCATTCATGCAATTATTATTGGCGAGGAGTCTAAAACTTTAGCTGTATGCGAAAAATTAAAAAACAAAGGGATCTGGCTTACGGCTATACGCCCACCAACGGTTGCCAGAAACCAATCAAGGTTACGTGTTACCATTTGCGCTAGTCATAACTGTAAAGATATCAGTTATTTAGCTAAATGTTTAAATGAGGTTTTAAATTAATGCCAGTTTATGCAAATCAAGTGAAAATTGCTCGTTCATTTGGTGCAGCAAGTCATTCTTATGATGTTTCTGCTCGATTACAAAGATATAGTGGTAAACATTTAATGCCGTGGTTACCGAATTTACATGATTTAACTGTACTGGATTTAGGATCAGGTACAGGTTTTTTTACCAATATTTTAGCAAGCCAATATAAGCACGTTATTGGTTTGGATATGTCACGTTTAATGATCGATTATGCTGAGGAAAATCGAGTAAAAGACATTCATTGGCTTCAGGCTGATGCTTTTAAAATGCCTCTTCAAGATGCAAGTTTAGACTTAGTTTATTCAAATCTTGTTATTCAATGGTGCGATCCATTAGATAAAGCATTGAAAGAAATATTACGTGTACTTAAACCGGGGGGATTATTTATTTTTAGTACCTTAGCTGACGGCACTTTAAATGAACTAAAATCCTCTTGGGCACAAGTTGATGACGATCAACATGTCATCGATTTTAAAACAGAACGGGAATTATCTTTACTTTTTAATACCAGCCAATCGATATTAATTGAACATAATTGTCAGGATATCGTACTTGAGTATGAAAATGTTTTACATTTAGCTCATGAACTTAAAGGTTTGGGTGCTAATCAAGTACCTAAAAAACTCCAAAAAGGTTTAGCGGGTAAAGACAATTGGAAAAAAATGACAGTTTCTTATCAAGACTTTCAGGAGCCAAGTGGGGTATATCCTGCAACGTATAAAGTTTTTTATGGTTTGTTAGTGAAGCTAGATAATGAAATTAAATTGCATCAGTCTTTGAATTTTTAATCTTTGAAAGAAAAAAACAGTAATAATATGAGCACTTTTTTTATAACAGCAACCGATACTGATGCAGGTAAAACTTATTTTGCCCGAATACTCGTAAGAGCGTTGGTAAATCGAGATAAAAAAATTGCAGTGTATAAACCTATTTCTGCGGGATGTCAGTTAATTGATGGTGTTTTGATCAATGAAGATGCCGAATATTTAACTGTTGAGGCTAACTGTGGGCAAACAATTACACAAGTAAACCCAATTGCTTTTTTAGAACCCATTGCTCCTCATATAGCTGCCAATATTAATAACACAGTAATTTCGCTTAATGATATAGAGCAAAATTTTCTTCAACTATCCAAATTGTCACCTGAAATAACCATCATTGAAGGAGCGGGTGGTTGGCGTCTGCCTTTAGGCTCTGGTTTGTATTTATCTGATTTTGTAAAATCAGTTAAAGCAAAAGTAATATTAGTAGTGAACATGAAACTAGGTTGTTTAAATCATGCCATTTTAAGTTATGAAGCAATAATAGCTGATGGCTTAGAGTGTGTTGCCTGGGTTGCAAATTGCCAGAAAAAAATGCCTTTCATTGAAGAAAATATTGCTGAACTGGAAACTTTATTACCAATCCCCAAATTAGCAACATTATACTTTGAACCTGATATCGATAAAGCAGCAAAATCGATAGAACTTTCTCCACTTATTTAGAACGATTTCATCGTAGATGGGTTGGCCTCCGGCGTAACCCATCAAAAAACTCAACAGTTCTCACCACCTCAAAAAGAGATAACGTAAAATAACATGAAGGGTTACCCTAGGCTGTCGAAATATGACCATTTTCAACCAATTTACCGTTTATATTTTTGGCTTTTTTAATATTGTTGGAATTTTGATTGTTGTTACATTTAGATCCTAAATTGACGGAATAATATGCTATTTATCCCGTTAGATGTAACAAGATATTAATGAAAATAGCATTTTGCCACTAAATATTAAATTTCAGCACAATTACGTAAATCCAATAAATAGTAAACATCATACTTTGTAAAGTCAAAAACTGGTAAATTGAATATCCCCAAAAGCACGAGTTTTCGACAGCCTAGGGTTACCCCCTCTGTCAGAATGGTTGCAATGAGAGCTTAAATGAGTTCTCATATTTATCAAAGAGGTGAAAGAAGCAACCATGAAAAGTTATTCAAAAGAGTTAAAACAAAAAGTAATTAATGATATGCGGCCCCCATTATCATTAAAAACCCCTGAATTATCAATCAAGCATAATATCCCTAAACCAACAATTTATACTTGGCGTAAGCAAGCAATAAAACAAGGTAAATTAGTTCAAGATAATAACGATAGCAGTAAATGGAGTAACGAACTTAAGCTTGCAGCCATTATTGAAACAGGCATCATGACACAAGCTGAAAAGGCTGAATATTGCCGCAGTAGAGGAATTTACCTTGAACAGATTGAACAATGGAAATCAGCTTGTCTTTCAGGTTTTAATACACAACCAACACAAACCAAAGAACAAAAAGCGGCAGTAATTCAAAAAGATAAAAAAATCAAACAACTCGAAAAAGAGCTTACTCGCAAAGAAAAAGCGCTAGCAGAAACAGCGGCATTAATGGTGCTTTCAAAAAAGTACCGTCCTGGATTTCTGGACGAGGAAAACTAACAAATTTAATCCAACGTAAAGAAGTTGTGACCGATATTAATATTGCCAGTGTAAGTGCATCACTTTACAAATGCTGTGATGTTGTAGGTATCAATGCTTCGACCTATTTTCGGTGGCATCAGGATGGTCAGGTGATTGATGACAAACGCCCAACAGCGCAAAGACCTGTGCCCCAAAATAAATTATCAGCAGATGAAGAAAAAGCTATTCTCAGTGTTTGTTGTCAAGAGGAATATGCTGATTTACGGCACTGACCATATAGGCTAAATTAGGGTTACAGTTCAACAATGTTTTCTGTTAATTTACATGAGTTCAAACCTATACAGGCTCTGGACTGTATCAACTTAAACATGATAATACACAAATATGAACTGTTACCCGGTTTGATTGGTGCCTGATATATGGTGTTGGGATGTATCGCTTCTTAAAACGCATGTGCTTGGTCAATTTTTCTATCTGCATTTATTTTTAGATTTATACAGCAGAAAAATCATATTAGCTGAGGTATTACTCAATGAAAGTGCAGAAAATGCAACGATGCTTATTAAACTAGCTGTTGCACGAGAAACAGCACTTGGAGGAAAAGTTCCATGCATTTTACACAGTGATAATGGTGGGCCAATGCGCAGCGCTACACTGTACGCCACCTTACAAGACTTAGGTGTATTTCGTTCGTTTAATCGACCACATACCAGTAATGATAACGCTTTTGCAGAGTCAGTATTTAAAACATTAAAATATTGCCCCCAATACCCAGTAGATGGCTTTGGGACGCTCGAAGACGCACAAGAATGGGTATTAAAATTCACGCGATGGTATAACAATCAACACTTGCACAGTGGTTTGAATTTTGTCACGCCTAATCAGCGGCATAATGGTAATGATAAGGCACAACTAGCACAGAGAAAAAAGGTTATTGAAACAGCTAAAGCAAAACATCCTGAACGATGGTCCGGTAAGACAAGAAATTGTGAACCAATTGGAGATGTTTATATAAACAAACCAGCTGATGAGGCTAATGATAGCCAAAATAAAGCGGCATAATTAAAGTAAATCATTGCAACTATATTGACAGCTTCCGTTTAGTGTGTCTTATGGCGTGTGGTAACAATATAAGTAGCACAAAAAGGCTTCTCTTTCCTTATTTCATTTCAGTAACTTATTGATCATAAAAAGATCTTTTTTCTATTTCGTCGAACGAAAGGATCTACACCCATAAAATATTAGATATTTATTTGTTTTTTGATTACGACCCGCACACAACAAATGCCTGTAATAACAAACGTAACGAAATGTTGGAGCTGTTTAATAATTCACAAGAAAATGGAATGCTTTTTGTTAGTTATCCTATGGTTGAGGCAATTCGTCATATTAAACATTTAGAACCCGTTAGTGTGTTTCATCCTCTTTCGAACCTACAGAATTACAAATCATTTATAAATCAGAAAGGGGACGATAAAGAATTAATTAATATAAGTACCGTTTACCATAATTGGGGGTTATACAATATAAATATTTGGTCATCTATAATTCATATAAATTTGAAGCGTGC
>JABSOJ010000131.1 GCA_013216005.1 Alteromonadaceae bacterium
GAACAGTTCAATCAAGATTGAACTGCAGGATAGCTATGAATTGTGAACCGTAATGCCTTGAATTTGATCAGTGCCATTTTTATTAAAGACGGTAGTCTGAATATTAGCCCTGAAAATCCATATTTGATTGCGGCAACGGTTGCTGTTGTTGTTTCTATTAAAACTAAAAGTGTTTATATAACCCTTGCCAGTAGCGGTGTAGTTTTTGTGTTGTTGCGTATTTTGCTATGAAATTAGTATTGTAAAAATATTTAACGTTATTTATACAACGTGTTAGTTTCGAATAAACACGCATCAACAATATGATTTTTGTATGTATATCAAGTTGATATCAGGTGGCGTGGTGGATAAAAAATTTAAATGAGTCTAGTTTAGGAACATTTTTTTACAAAAGGCATTGAAATTACCCTTTTCTTCGTGTATAATCCGCAATATTAAGAAAAGGCAATACACGCGAAAACGTGTTACGCAAAACCACCGGTCTAAGGACTTATAGTCTACGACAGCGGAGTTACCTCAGGACTAGGTATTTCCCCCGTGGTTTCTTCTTTTACTAACTAAATATTATTTTTAAGGTTACTAAAATGAAAAAATTATTACTCGCTTCAACACTCTCTGCATTAACACTTTCTTCTTTTATTTCGCTACCTGAAGCGCAGGCGTCAAATATAGGGAAACGCGTTTGTGAATATGTTGCTGCGGATGACAAAAAGCGTATGCGTTCTTTTTTAAAGATGAATAAATTGAAAATTCGTAAACTTTATAAAATGGTTGAGTGTAGTGGTCAAAACTTGTTAGTTTTTGCTGCTAAAAATGGTTCGGTGCGAACCGGAACGTTAATGATTAACAAACTACCAAAGAGAGTAGTTTCTGAAAATTTGGTCTTTTTACAGTCAGGTAGTAAAGCACTGATTGATGTTGCAAATTCTCGTGTGAGCAGCTAATTCTTTCCTGAAGTTTATATTCTATTTTTATCGCATGATTAAGCCAGCATTTGCTGGCTTTTTGCTTTTTGTCTTTTTGGCTTATAGGGTTAGAAATTAATACTAGTTGTTTATGCCGATAAGGTTAAAATTTCAAATATTATCGACAGGCTTGACGATATTCTTCAATCATCTGGTCAATCAATTCATTGCAATCAGGAATATCTTCTATCGTGCCAACGCCATGACCAGCAGACCACACATCTTGCCAGGCTTTTGAGGAATCATTACCCGTTGGGGTCAGTTTGTCGCCAAAATTAACATCGCCGGGACTTAATAACGCCTGCATGTCATAGCCTGAATTTGCTAAACTTTGCTTGATGAAATTGGAAGGTACGCCTGTGACGGCAGGCGTATGAATAATATCAGTAGATTTGGCTGTTACAATCATCTCTTTATGTCCCTGCGGTGCACGGCTTTGTTGTGTACTGATAAAGCGTGTACCCACATAAGCTAAATCAGCACCCATTATTTCTGCGGCACGTACCTGATGACCTTTATTAATACAACCGCCCAGTAACAGGGTTTTTGACCAGAATGTCCGTATGTCTTCTATCAGTGAAAATGGATTTAACGTACCGGCATGCCCACCGGCACCACCACTTACCGCAATTAAACCATCGACGCCTGATTTTGCTGCTTTTTCAGCATAACGTTTAGTGGTTACGTCATGAAAAACGATACCACCGTAGCCATGAACAACATCAACGATGTCTTTTAATGCCCCCAAAGCAGTGATTACTAACGGCACTTTATATTTAACGCATAATGCCAGATCAGCCTGCAAACGGGGGTTTGAATGGTGCACAATTAGGTTAACCCCAAAAGGTGCTGCTTTGTTGCCTGTTTGATTTTCAAATTCAGCTAATTGTTCGGTAATTTGTTGTAACCACTGTTCTAAGCCTTCACTGGTACGTTGATTTAATGCGGGAAAGGTGCCGACAATGCCTTTTTTGCAACCCGCAATAACGAGATCAGGGCCAGAGACTAAAAACATCGGAGCCATAACAACAGGTATGGATAAGCAATCTTGCCATTGAGTGGGTAACATAAGGTTTGTTCCTGATAATTAAATGGGTTATAGGCGTTAGAGGTGGTTATTTTCGCGCTATCTTGTCTGCGCTAATGTTAGCGTTATTGTCAGCACTATTGTCAGTGCTAGTGTTTGCATTTAACTGCACCATTAATTGGCGTGCTTTAACTTGTTGATTTGCTGATACCAATATTTTTTCAACGACTCCATCAACGCTCGCTTTTAATTGATGTTCCATTTTCATTGCTTCAATTACAGCAATGATATCTCCTGCTTTCACACTATCTGCGGGGTTGACCAATATTTCGATAACCAAACCATCCATTGAAGCCAGTACTTGCTCAGAGCCGCCCGCTTGAGTTTTATTGGCAAGAAAAGTTTGATCGAAAAATTGTAAGTTTCCTTTTTCGCTGGTTAACCACAAAGAAGGTGAAGTAGGGTTGGTATCAAAAACAAAGCCTCTGGTTTTGATCACTCCTTGAGTGGAATAGCGTATTTGTCTTTCAGACAATTCAATAATTTCCAGTGATTCAGTCCAGCTGGCATCAGCATTGCTCACTAAATGTTGATTATTTGATAATTGACTGACAGTAAGTTTAGTTACTACATTCGAGCATGACAGAGAAATTAATCGTTCACCAAGACTAGCAGAATGAAAAGTTTTTTTATGATGAACCGTTTGTTGGTTAACGTTTGCACGGGTAAAGTTGGTGCAAGTCATTAAAACGGACGCTACTAGTAGATCTTCATGGCTAACTATTTGTTTGACTAAACTGGCATTGTCAGCAAATTTATCAGCAATAAAATTGGTGGTTACTTTACCTTCTATGAAAGTTTGATCAGATAATATCTCGCTAAGAAAAGCACGGTTATCACGAACGCCTAATAAATGTGAATCTTGCACTAAACGAATTAAACGACGTCTTGCTTGTTCCCTGTTATCACCAAAGGCAATAAGTTTAGCGAGCATGGGATCATAAAACGAAGAGATGGTTTGTCCCTCAACTATGCCTGAATCAATCCGAAGGCTCGTTTTTGATGGCTTGATACTTATCTCTGTTGTTGCATCATCCATTAACGCAGGCTGCCATAAAAGGACATCACCTGTTTGTGGCATAAAGTTATCGGCGGGGTCTTCAGCGTAAAGACGAACTTCTATTGCGTGGCCTTTGATCACAAGCTGTTGTTGTGAAATAGGTAACACTTCACCATTAGCGATATTAAGTTGTAAAGCCACTAAATCAAGCCCGGTTACTAATTCAGTTACCGGATGCTCTACTTGCAAACGGGTATTCATTTCTAGAAAATAGAAGTCTCCAGATGCATCTAACAAAAATTCAACCGTACCAGCGCCTACATAATTACAAGCTTTTGCCGCTAATATGGCTGCTTCACCCATTTTGGCTCTCAGTTCTTCAGAGACAGCAAGTGACGGTGCTTCTTCAATAACTTTTTGATGGCGACGTTGTACGGAACAATCACGTTCGGCTAAATGAATTGTGTTGCCGTGTGAGTCAGCAAAAATCTGAATTTCAATATGCCGTGCGTCAGACAAGGCTTTTTCTACTATAAGTTCGTCATTACCAAAGGCGTTGAGTGATTCTGAACGGGCTGATTTTATCGCATCAACGAGTTCACTTTCATCTTTGACTAAGCGCATGCCACGTCCACCACCACCGGCAGAGGCTTTGATCATTAATGGAAAACCGATGTTTATTGCATGAGAAATTAATACATCATCACTTTGAATATTTCCTTCATAACTCGGAATACATGGCACATTAGCGTTTTTCATCGCTATTTTGGCCTGACGTTTACTGCCCATTAATTCAATAGCATCGGCGCTTGGGCCAATAAAAATAATCTCGGCAAGTTCACAGGCATGGGCAAAAGAAGAATTTTCTGATAAAAAGCCATAACCCGGATGGATCGCATTAGCACCACATTTTTTTGCAGCATCAATTAGTTTATTAGAGTTCAAATAGCTTTCTGCAGCAGGTGCGTTGCCAATAAATATCGCTTCATCGGCCATTGTTACATGAGGGGCGTTTCTATCCGCATCTGAAAAAACCGCGACGGTTCGAAAGCCGAGATCTTTTGCGGTACGGATAATCCTTACGGCTATTTCACCCCTGTTGGCGATTAATACTTTATTAAACGTTTTGTTATTTAGTGTTTTTTTATTAAGCATTTTTTTATTAATCATTGCTTTGCCTAGTTATATTTGATCTGTCATTCGTTTTTAATATGCTGAAATTTAATCCCCAGACGCTGCCCACTTGGGCACGCGTTTTTGCATAAAGGCTAATGCGCCTTCTCGTCCTTCGTCAGCAACTGCATCGGAAAAATCTATTGCAGCTTGGTCCAATAGTTTATCCATGGGTTGCTGTGATACTGCATGAAGTAAGGCTTTCGTGGTTTGGTTCGCTTTGGGGGCGCATTTCATCACCAGTTTTATTGCAGTAGCAAGTTGTTGATCTAAATCTTCCTTACCTGTTGCCAATTGGTGAATGATCCCTAACGTTAACAGCCTGCTGTGCGTCAATTCGAATGCCAAGCAATGCTAATCGTCTGGTTGCCGTTAAACCAATGCGTTCTACCACAAAGGGTGCGATTTGAGCGGGAATAATGCCGAGTGAAGTTTCAGGTAAAGCAAATTTTGCACTGCTATCGGCAATGGCAAGATCAGAAATACACGCCAAACCAAAACCACCGCCAAGCACGGCGCCTTGCAATAAACAAATAACGACGGCAGGTAATTTGTTCGCTTTTTCGATCATTAAACCAAAAGCACGATTAAGTTCAATCAACACACGGGGATTTCCGAGTGCTGATTGCATCTCTTTAATATCACCACCAGCACAAAAGTTACCTGAAGCGCCTTGAATGATTAATAGTCGATATTGCTCATTCTCTACTCGTTCCAAAATCTGAGTGAGCTGTTTAACCATTAATAAGTTCATGGCATTTGCCACTTTAGGCCTGTTTAATGTCACGGTTATTAATGGAAAATTATCTTCAACAATAATTGTTTCCAGCACTTGATTCTCAGCCATAAGATTTAACACCCTTTTGAAGATTTACTCAGTTGTTTATGCATATATTTGGAAATAATACTGAGCATAACTTCATCGGCACCGCCGCCAATTGAACCTAATCGGTTATCTCTGTATAAACGGCTGACAATGTTGTCCCACATAAAGCCCATTCCGCCCCAATACTGTAAACAGGCATCAGTGACCTCACGGGCAAGGCGGCCGGATTTCAGTTTTGCCATTGAAGCTAAGCGTGTTACATCTTCCCCGGCAACATAGGATTCACAGGCTTGATAAATAAGGGCGCGTAATGCTTCTACTTCAGATTGCAATTCAGCTAAGCGGAACTGGATCACTTGATTAGCAATCAGAGGTTGGCCAAATACCTGTCGTTCCGAGGTATAATCATAGGTTTCATTGATACATAACTCCATGCTCTTTAGGGACATCGCTGCAATGTACATCCGTTCTTCCTGGAATTGCTGCATTTGCATGATGAAACCAGCTCCTTCCTGACCAACAAGGTTACGCTGGGGTACACGGACGTTATCAAAAAATATCTGTGCAGTATCCGAAGAGCGCATTCCTAGTTTATCCAGCTTTTCTGAAAAACTGATCCCCGGTAAATTAGTGGGTACAACAATTAAAGATTTATTTTTATGAGGTAAATCAGCAGAGGTATTTGCCAGTAAACAAATGAAATCGGCCTGTGTGGCGTTGGTGATCCACATTTTTGAACCGTTAATTATATAATCGTCGCCGTCTTTGTTTGCGGTTGTTTTTAATCCTGCGACATCTGAACCGGCACCTGCCTCACTAACCCCGATACAGGCAACTAAATCACCGGCAATGGCGGGCGCTAGAAAAGTTTTACGTACATATTCACTTCCAAACTTTGCTAAGGCGGGGGTGGCCATATTGGTTTGTACACCGATCGCCATAGGCACGCCGCCGCAACGAATAGCCCCCAGCTCTTCGGCAGCTACCATTTCATAGCTATAATCTAAGCCCATCCCACCATTTTCAATGGGTTTGCTAATGCCTAATAGCCCTAAATCACCCATTTTTTTGAAAAGTGCTTTGGCGGGGAAAATACCTGACTTTTCCCAATCGTCAATATGAGGGTTAATTTCATTTTCAACAAAGTTTGCGATTGTGCGTTTTAGTTCCAAGTGTTCCTGGGAAAAAATCATTTTTGTACTCCAACATTCATATTTATAACTTACAATTTGCTAAATATTAAAAACGGGCCACACCAAAACTATTACTTGCTAAAACGCGGTGTTTTTCCTGCCAGCAAATATCTAATAAATTGGCTAATAATTCTCGGGTATCTCTGGGGTCGATTAAGCCGTCATCCCATAATCTTGCTGTACCAAATATAGCGGTGGAGCCGGCATTCAATTTTGCTGCGGTTCCTTGTTCCAACTGCGTTAATTTCTGTTCATCAATGGGTTGTCCAAGTTTACGCATTTTTTCTTCGGTAACTATGCGTAATACTTTGCCCGCTTGCTCGCCGCCCATTACTGCGGTTTTACTGTTAGGCCAGGAAAAAATAAAACGGGGATCTAAACCTCGCCCACACATGGCGTAATTTCCGGCACCGTATGAGCCACCGATTAAGATGGAAAATTTAGCGACTGTTGCATTTGCTACAGCCTGAATAAGTTTTGAGCCGTGTTTGATGATGCCGTTTTTTTCTGCATCAGTACCCACCATAAAACCTGTTGTATTGTGAAGAAATAATATTGCCCGTTGTCCCTGCTGACAAAGCTGAATAAATTGTGCTGCTTTGTTTGCTCCCTTGGCTGTGATCGGACCATTATTACCGATAATTCCAATGGCATGACCTTCAATGTGGGCAAATCCACAAACCGTTTGCTGATCAAATTCTGTTTTAAAATCTTGAAAATTCGAGCCGTCTACAAGTCGAGCGATCACTTCTCTTACGTCATAAGCTTTTTTACTTTGGCTTGGAATAATACCAAGTAGCTCTTCAGTATCGTATAAAGGAGCAAGTGTTTCTTTTTTAGGGGGTAAATTTAGTTGTTCATTCCATGGCAGGCTTTCTAAAATCTGACGTGCTATTCGAATGCCATCAGCATCATTTTGAGCCAGATAATCTGCTGTGCCCGCTTGAAATGCATGAAGTTCAGCACCACCAAGTTCATCAGCAGTGGCAATTTCTCCTGTAGCCGCTTTTAACAATGGTGGCCCGGCAAGAAACATTTTTGTTTGCCCTTTTATCGCAATGACATAATCAGATAATCCCGGCTGATAAGCACCACCAGCGGTAGCGTTACCATGAACTAAAGTTATTTGAGGAATTCCCTGAGCAGATAAGCGGGCTTGGTTAGCAAATGCTCTTGCTCCTTGAACGAAGATGTCAGTGGCATAATTTAAATTAGCACCACCACTTTCTGCTAAGGTGATCAAAGGTAATTTGTTTTCTTTGACGATCTGTTGTAAACGTAAGGTTTTTTCTAAACCAGTGGGAGAAATAGTACCCCCTTTAATCGCGCTATTATTTACCTGAATTAAACAACGAATACCACTGACAAAACCAATACCGGCAATAAGTCCTCCGCCAGCTTCCGTACCATCTTTATCGTCATGCATTTTATAGCCGGCTAAAGTACTTAGTTCGATAAAACTGGAGCCGGAGTCAAGCAGTAAGTTCAGCCGTTCTCGTGGTAACAGTTTGCCTCGGGCATGAAATTTTTCCTGTGTGGCTTGAGCTTTCAGAAATACATTTTTTTCAATCGTTCTGAACTCTTCAATGGCTGATAACATTGCCAGACGATTTTCTGAAAAGCTTTCACTATTGAGATTAATATCGGAATGAATAACGGTCATTATTTACCCCCTTGATAGATGTTGTTGCTAATTTTAATTGGCATGTCTAATAATTGCTGAGCAATTGCTTTTCCCTGAGGGTCAATACGCAGGCTTGCCATACCGCCACCACCAAGACTATTTTCAATAAAAATATTAACGGCATTTAAACCGGGTAATTGATAAAGTTTAACCTGACTATTTTCTGCAAGAATATGAGTGAAATATTGCTTAATATTGCGTTCATTTAATGCCGCTTCTATGTAAGCGAGATATTCTTTTTTACGGGCAATAACGCCGATATTGCAGTGGTTACCTTTATCACCACTTCGGGCGAGAGCAAGAGAAATTAAAGGCACGGTAATTGTGTTTCTTTCAGATAAGGGTTCAATCATTTGATGATGTTGCCATGCGGTTTGAGGGCTAGGTGCTGGACTAGGTTTTGGGTTAGTTTCTGAAATAGTTTCTGAGTTAGGTTCAGCCACATCAACCATTTTTTCCGATGCTGCTTTATCGTTGAGTAAGAGATAGGAAACAGTTAAGTCTGCTTTATTAAGCAAAAATGAGAATAAGCAAATGCGTGGTGTTGGTTTTGGTCGTCCACCAATTAATCCGGTAATGCCTGGTGCCATTGCTGTTGCTGCTTGCGCAATTTCTGCTCCAAAAAGGTTAAGGGCATGACGGTTGTTGTGTTGTACGGCAATTTTAACCACAACTTCTCTGCAAGCTTGAATATTCGGATTAATATTAGCGCCGTAAGTACTTTCACTGCCTAATATTTCAATATTTACTTCAGTAAAATCATCAATGCCCTTTGTTTTGAACATTGTTCTAATTCGGGTAATGATCGCATCTGCAACCGTTTGTCCCTTTGCTATGGCTTCACGACCACAGATTAAAAAGGTTGCCGTGTTTCTAAAACCATCTAAATAAGTTGCACTGATTTTATATTGCGCTGAAGGTGCTTTACCGGTGGCCCCAGTTATTAATACGCGATCTTTTCCCTGTTGTTGAACTTTTACTTGCGTAAAATCACAAATTACATCCGGCAATAAATACGCCTTTGGATCATCTATTTCGTATAGAATTTGCTCGGCAACGGTGTCGCGACTTACCATTCCGCCGGTATCTTCTACTTTAGTGACGACAAAACTACCGTCAGCGTGGCATTCAACAATTGGAAAGCCCATATCAGCATAACCGTCTTTAATTAAATGCCAGTCGGTAAAATTACCTCCGGTGCATTGGGTGCCACATTCAATGACATGTCCTGCTAAAGAAGCTTGAGCCAGTAAGTTATAATCTTGAAAATTCCAGCCAAATTCATGCACTAAAGGTCCGACAATAACCGCACTATCTACCACGCGACCAGTAATAACAATATCTGCACCATCATCAAATGCCCTGGCAATAGCTGGCGCACCAAAATAAGCATTGATACTGGTAAATTGTTCTGGCATATCCTGCCCGGTGAACATTTCTTTAATGTTTTGGGAACGAAGTGTTTGTTGTTTTGCTGTTAAATTGTCACCTTCGATTACAGCAATAGTGAGTGCAAGACCTGCTTCATCAATAATTTTTTTTAATGCAAGTGCACATCCCATCGCATTGATGCCACCAGCATTGCTACAGATTTTAATTTTTTGAGTGGCAATATTGTCTAACAAAGGTTTTAACGTACTTATAAAATCAGGAGCAAAACCTGCGGCAGGATTTTTTAGTTGGGCTCCGGCCATAATTGACATTGTCATTTCAGCTAAATAGTCAAAAACTAAATAATCTAACTGGCCTTTGGTTACCAGCTGTCTTGCTGCTGCACTGGTATCTCCCCAAAAAGCGGAAGCACAACCGACTCGAATTGTTTTTTTGTCTTGGCTCATAATAAAATCCGAACGTAACCCTATTGGTATTGTACCAAAGGTTGCAATAAGATGATTAAAATAGCGTACCAAGCAAGCGCTTGGTTTGCAACATTGAGTGAGTAAAATTATTTATTTTACAAAAAAGGGTCTAAGGAGGTTTTTTACTATTGATGATATTAATCAATACAATGTTAGTTTGAATAAGACATATTAATTGAACCGGTATTTGCAAGTAACCTGAGCATACATCTTTATTTTTCTTGAAAGAGGGATGCAAGTCTGGATAATTATTTAGATCTTTTTTTGTGCAGTTAGATGCACTAGTATAATAATTACATATAAAAAATAAATAGATATTACTCAATATTTAAACTCGTTGCTATACTCAAATTATAAATACAGCAATTCTCGGTGATTTAACATTTACTGAGATAAAACAACATTTATAGCCATTTCTCATTTTCTGTCGTACTTTG